>CAYXEY010000140.1:0-8844 GCA_964464105.1 uncultured Planctomycetaceae bacterium | reverse complement strand
CGATCACGGCAAAGCGTCGATTCAGCGCCGCCCAGGCAAACGCGGCCCATATCAACGTGATGATCCACATCGGGAACATGAAGCGCATGCAATAATGGCTGGCGCTTACGAGGAAGTTCACTTGCGGCGTGCCGAGCACCAGGGAGACCGGCACAACTGACGCCACTAGCGAAAGCACGACCGCGGCGAACCAGCGCCAGGAAATCGTCCATGCGCGATAAAGACCCATCACGATCAGCGCATTGACCACGAAAAAGCCCAGCCATCGTGGTGCCGTCGATGCGCCCTCGAAGATCCAGCCAGTGAACGACGGCCAGGCATTGATGAAATACTTTGCTGACTTTTGCAGGTCATAACTGCCGTCGCCGTAACCGCCGACAAATTGACCGAGCATGAATCGCCGGTAGGCGATATAGCCGGCGCCCACCAAGCCAAACAGAACCAGAAGTCGGATGCGGCGGCGCATGGACACATTGGGCAGCGCCAGCAGAATAAGGGGCAGGGGTGCGAAGACCTCCTTCCACAACATGGCGAGTCCGTAACACAGCATCGCGCCGAGAACGGTAAGACTCGACGAGTTGCGCTCATATCTGCGTAGCAGCAGGATGCCGGTGAGTGCGAAACAGGTCCCTTCAAGATAATGTCGCGAGGCGACCCAACCGACCAACGACACGGTCGGATTGCTCTCCAGGAGAAGCAGTGCGGTCAGGATCGAGATTATCCATCCGCAGCCGGGTCGCAACAGCGCGACCAGCAGCGTGCCCATGAGCGCGGCGGCGGCGATGGAATGAAGGCGAAAGTACGTTGCATCCCAGCCGAACGCCATGAGGTCGAGCTTGAACGATAGCAACAGGCCGGGCACAAAGTTCTGTGGATGTACATCCCAGACCGTGAAAATCTGCCACCATTCGCGGGGCTGCACATTGGCGATAATCCAGATCTCGTCAGCCGTGAACCACGCCGAGAGCACGCGGTTGTAGTACGCCAGTGTCGCACCGAATAGGACCAGATAAACAAGTAGGTAGACCCCCAGCGCCTGCGACCAGGTCGTGGGCGCGGCATCACCGTTAAGCCGTGTCATCCACGACTGGCGAGCGGCGTTGGGGACGCCACTCATCCGCGACTCACGATCTGAGCCAATTGATCCGCGACGTATTCGGCATCGGCATTGGTCAATTCGGGGAACATCGGCAGGCTGATGCACTCGTCGCCAAGTCGCTCGGACTCTGGAAAGTCTCCGCGCTTGCCCTGGTGAGCGCCGAGCGCCTTCTGCAAGTGCAATGGGATCGGATAATGCAGACCGGTCTGAATGCCCGCCTTTTCTAGTTGGGCACGCACATCGTCGCGCTTCTTCGCGAGGACGACATACAGGTGGAACACACCATGCGACCAACCGGCCTCGCTCGGAATGCCAAGCAGACCCTCTCGGGCGACCGAGGCGAGCTTCTCGTTGTAGAGCTTGGCCACGCGGCGGCGATTGTTTGACCACTCGGTCAGGTGCGGCAGTTTCACGCCGAGGACCGCGCCCTGGAAGCCGTCCATGCGATAGTTGTAGCCAATCTCGTCATGGTGATAGCGCTGCGACTGGCCATGATCGCGCAGGATGCGGGCGTGCTTGGCGATGTTGTCGTCATTCGTGGTCAGCGCGCCGCCCTCGCCGTATGCACCGAGATTCTTGCCGGGATAGAAGCTGAAACACGCCATCGCGCCGATCGCGCCGACCGTCGTGCCATGGTATTTCGCGCCGTGTGACTGGGCGGCGTCCTCAATGACGGGGATGCCGCGCTTGTTGGCAATCGCGAGAATCGGGTTGAGATCGGCCGGTTGTCCGTAGAGGTGTACGGGGATGATCGCCTTGGTCCGCGGTGTTATGGCCGCCTCCAGCTTCGTAGGATCGAGCGTTCGCGTCACCGGATCGACATCGACCAGCACCGGCTTCGCGCCGGCATAAAGCGCGCCCCACGCCGTGGCGATGAAGGTCATCGCCGGCAGGATTACTTCGTCGCCGGGCCTGACGTTGAGGCATAGCATGGCCAGATGCAGCGCGCTGGTGCCGCTGTTCAGTGCGATGCAGTGCTTCGCACCAACATACTTGGCGAAGGCGTCTTCGAATCCCGTGACCTTCGGGCCGAGGATGTAGGCATTCTTCTCACAGACCTCCTTCAACTCGCGATGGATGTCCGGCGCGATGGTGTCGTATTGGGCCTTGAGGTCGAGAAAAGGGATGGTCCGCATGGTGTAACTCCAACAAAATCAGGAGCTTGTTCAGAACCCACCACGCAAGTGGTGGGCCGGCCAACTCGCTTGACCTCATTCTACTCGTATGCGCCCCGGACTTGCTTCCGGGGTTCTGAGACAGCTCCCCAAATTAATGTCATTTCAATGCGAGTCGCAGTCGAATCAGGTCGCCGAATGTCTTTATGATTCCGCGCAGGCTCGCCGCCGTGCTCACGCCCGAGCGTCGCGGATGGTGCGGCAGATCGATCTGCAGCAGGCGGGCCTTGGCCCGATGCGATTTGATCAGCAGCTCCGTGTCCACCATGGGCGTGGTGCTGCGGATGTCGCGGCAAATCTGGTTCAGCAGGTCACGTCGATAGACCTTCACCCAGTGAATGTCCTTCAGACGCACGCCGAACAGAAGAAATACCAAAGACTCGTCGATCCACGACAGCGCCTTGCGCTTGGCCGGATCGTGTCGATTGGGCCGTCCGATGTTGACCACGTCGTGGTTTTCCAATGCCGCGAATGCCCTGGGAAGGTCTTCCGGAGCGAACTGCAGGTCGGCCGGCAGGATGGCGGTCATTTCGCCGCTCGTCTTCGTATACCCGTCGATCAGCACTTGCCCAATGCCGACGTTGGTCGGATGCCGCAGCACGCGCACTTCGTTGTGTTTCTCGGCGAGCGATTCGGCTATCCGCGGCGAGGAATCCGCCGACCCGTCATCGACGATCAGAATCTCAAACGGCTTGCCAAGGTCGCGCAACACACGCGCCGTTCGCTCAACCATGTCGGCGAGGCTGCCCTCTTCGTTGTAGCACATGACCGCAACCGAGTAGGCCGGACGCGCGACGCCCACGCGGGCAGACGAGCTGCCCGTGGCACTCGTTGCGATGGTCTCGACGGCCGGCTGGGCAGACGTCACATGGCCTCCTCGGCCGGAACCGGACCATGCAGTCGGGCCGGATTGCCCTTCACGATCGTATCGGGCGGCACATCCTTGGTAACGACGGCGCCGGCGCCAATCAATGCGCGCTCTCCAATCGTTACGTTGCAGAGGATGACCGCGCCGCTGCCGATCGATGCGCCCTTCTTGATGAGCGTCGGGTGGCAGACCCAATCCTTGGCGGTCTTAAGACTGCCGTCGGCATTGGTTGCTCGGGGAAGCGGGTCGTTCACGAACACGACGTGATGGCCCACGAAGACTCCGTCTTCGATGGTGACGCCTTCGCAAAGGAAGGAGTGGCTCGAAATCTTGCAGTCCTTGCCAATCTTGCAGCCGCGCTGGACCTCAACAAACGCCCCGATCTTGGAGCGATCCCCGATTTCGCAACCGTAGAGATTGGCGAAGCCGAATACCTGAACCCCCTCGCCAAGTTTGACGTCGGGGGCGATGCGATTGAATTTGTCGTCGTGCATACTGCCTTGACCTGGATGGTAGATGTCAGGAAAGCGCTCTTATTGAACAGGCGAGGAATGATACGGCACGCCTTGCGGGGGCCGCAACCAAGCACACAATTCACAGTTTTACGCCGCGATTGAAATCGCGAATCCCCTTATACATTTTCAACCGCAGGTCGTGGTACATCCACTGGTAAAGCCAGCGGTTGAGCGGCTTGTTCGAATAATGCGCCCGCTCAAATAGGTACAGCGCGGCCGCGGCCGGTGACCCAAGCCAAAGGAACAGACGCAGAAGCCGCGGAAAGCGTTTGATGCGCGGCTCGAATTGAAAGCGGCTGCGATGGATCGGATGGCGGTCCAGAAAATAGCCCAGCCAATACCCGTGTCGATACTTCTTTTCGCGATAGGGCCGGTACTTCGGGTAATAGGCGTGGAGTACCTCAACATCGGGCATGAATACCATGCGCGCATCCGGCCCGAGCAGGCGAAAGCCGAACTCGATGTCCTCAACTCCCGCGCCCTTGAACGTCTCGTCGAAACGGATATCGCGCAACACCTCCCGCGGAATCGCCACTGCTGCGGTGTAAAAATGCGTCGGCGGCACATTGTCCGGATCGTGAAAGTCGTAGATGTTCACATCTTGCGACTGCCAGAGGAATCGCTCGAACGGATCACAGGAGTCGGCCCAGGGCGCGGCGATGCGGGCCAGCAGAATGCGCCCCGGCCTGCGCCGCGCGGTTCGCAGGATGCGCGGCAGGAAGTCGCTGCCGACAAGAATGTCATCATCGAGCAAGACCACGAGAGGCGCTTTCGCGCGATTCATGCCCATGTTGCGCGTGGCCGCAACGCTGGCGACTTCGCAGCGCACGTGCGACAGATTGGGATATTCGGCGGCCAGCTCGCGCAGCACCTGCGGCGTGTGATCGCTGCATTTGCTGTCCACCACGATGACCTCGAACTGCTGAGGCGGCATGTCCTGCGACATCAAGCGGCGCACGACGTGGCGAAGCTGCTCGGCACGATTGTGCGTGGGCATGACCACCGACACCGCAAGCACTGATTCGGTGCGGCTCGATGCCGGCGCGCCCTTCGCGGGAATGTGCACGCCGAGATCACCCCACAGGCCCGATGCCAATTGAGACCCATTGTGATATTTGAAGGTGATCCGCGACGCCGTGCCGTTGTCGCCGCACGCCAATGGCGCCGCGAAACGCCGCCAGGCGCTGCCATCGGGCTTTTCAAGTTGAAGCTCGTGCTGCCAGAGAGTCTTGCCGTCCTGCTCGATCGTGAATCCGCCGCGCGCGCCATGGGCACGCAATGCGGGCGGCGCGCCGACATACCCTCGAACGCTCCCCCCTGGCGGAACAAACACGCTATATTCGAACTGTGCCGTGTCGAAAGCCAGGATCGCGGGATGCGACTCATTTTCCAGCGTCACCACCGGCAGCGACACGACCGCTTCGCCGGAGCAGTCGCTTCGGGCAACGCTCACCTTTGCTTCGTCAATCGCCGCAATCAAGTCAATCGCCTTGACAGTCGGCTTGCCGGTGTAAGTTCCCGGATCGCGGCTGTGCCGCCCGTAAAGCCAGCCGTTGAAGAACACCCATTTGTGGGCCCCGCGCGCCCCTCGATTGCCACGCAGCTTGAACGCCCTGCCCAGCCGCCGCAGCGAACCGACGATCGCCTTGAGCGTGAGCTTCCTGTGCCAGCCCGGATTGCGCGAGAACAAGCTCACACGCAGCATCGCAAGATAGTGAACGAACACCTCCCACTTCGACGCATACATCGCCCGCATCAATGCGCTGTTGCGCATGGTGAAGAAGTGTTGAAACCCCGGGTTCTTCTCCGTATTAAGACCCTCGGTGAAATGCTGAATGACCGCGTCAGGCACGTAGATGCACTTCCATCCGTGCAGCCACATCCGCCACGACAGATCGACGTCCTCCAGATACATGAAGAACATCTCTTCAAACCCGCCGCTGATCTCGCGCAGGGCCTGCGGACGGATCATCATGCAGGCCCCGCTGCACCAGCTGGTCTCCCCGCTCACGGCGTCGTAATGCTTGGGATGCTCGTTGGGTGATTGCCGTGCCTCGGCAATGCCCACGCGCGGATCTTCCTCCAGCACTTCCACGAGTTTCTCGATCGTGTCAGGCTCGATCTCGGTGTCGAGATTCACGACGAAGTAATAATCGCTCTTGCCGTGCTGGAAGCCGACGTTGTGCCCGCCGGCGAAGCCCAGGTTTTTTCCTGTCTCGACAACTTCGATCTGAAACGCCGACGACACGGCGGCCGTCTTGAAGATGGCGACCGACTGATCGGTCGAACCGTTGTCGATAATGACGAGGCGAAGCCGATCCGCGGGATAGTTCATCCGCGACAGGCTCTTCAGAAACCCGGGGAGCCAGCGCTGCGAATTGAATGACACGGCCATCAGGTCGACGCTGGGCCGCGTTCGGACCTTGTCTTTGCCCGCAACCTGCTCCCGCACACCCGCAACGTTTAGCGCGTCGATAGGATATCTGGTCGTATTCGAAAGCGCGGCCGGTGCAGCCATCCCACTTTCGCCCAGCCGTTCGGAACCTGTTCCCCCGGCATGCTCCAATTCAATGGAGCGGCGGGCGATGCGATGATCCAGCCTGGCCCGCTCGGCCAAATCGGCGTCGAGCGCGGAGCGCAATTCGACCGCCTGGTCCCCTACGCTGTCATGCCCGGCATGCGGTGGTTGATCGCTGGAGCTTATCGCACTTGCACTATTCACTCAGGTCAGTTTATCCGCGCCCGGGACGCAATCCCAGCCACGAAGACCCGCAGCCTTCAAACACGATTCGATTCCAAATGGAGCGGTTGAAACCGACCCGTCAGATTCCGCCAAAGATGCGCTTTTTCAGCCGAAAGGCGGCGTGGGCAAACGGCCGCACGGGTTTCAGATAGGGGAAGCGCTTGATTTGCAGTATGACTCGCCGCGAAAGAGGACATCCACTCATGGAGGTATCGGAATATCCGAGAGATCGCAACGTGGGGCCGAGGATGCTGTTCAGTGCCCAGATCTGATCCTGGGTGGCGTTCGTTTTCCAGGCACCAGCGCGACTGTTGTCTACAGACTTGTTGGCCTTCTCCTTGAGCCGCCGATCGTATTCACTGGCCAGCACGACGTCTGACTTGGTCTCCGGGTCAAGCTGCTCGAATTCGAACTCCTCGCCGACAAAGCCGCATAACCGTCGAAGTTCTCGCTCGGGTTCGGCGACCAGGTCGCAATATCGCACGCGCGTGAATTGCGACGGCGGGAACATCTTCTCCCAGCGAAACATGTACTCAATCGACTCGATCCAGTGCTCGCAGAACAAATAGAACCGGCGTGGATTCTCCGCCATCCAGGGCGTGCGCAACATGGAAAGAACGGAATCGCGGCCGTCGCGATAAATGCAGATGACCTTTGCCGTTGGGAAGGACTTCAGGATCAAAGGTACCGAGATGATGTGATTGGGAGACTTCTCTCCCTGTCGGACTTTGCCCTGCTTGCGCGCATACACTTCGATCATTGCCCGCAGCAAATTCGGGAAATCGGTTGCATATTTCGAGTACTGCCGCAGCAGCTCCTCTCGCCCAAGCCCAAGCGAACCGGTCGCCTCGTGGGCCAGCGCGCGATCAACCATCTCCTCGCGGCTACCGGGCTTTCCGTCGGGCCACATGTGCGGGATGTATTCAAAGAAGAATCGGGTTTCCGGAGGAACAGCGATTCGGCTGTGCCGATCGAACATGACCGCCAGCATGGTCGTGCCCGAGCGCGCCGCACCGACAATGAATATGGGACGGAATGAGTCGGAACTGCGAACTTCGCCTTCGGACGAGCGGCCCATTGGCTGCACGTGATCATCGATTCCGGCGTCGATCTTCGGTTGGAACGGTGTTTCGGTCATCGAGCCTCAAGCTTGCGCCTCACATCTCTCTGTATTTCAATAACTAACGATTGGTCAGATTCTAATCCAATCGGAAGATACAGGGCCCGGCTCAAAGGTCCTAAATGGTGAGACAATCATTCTACATCACCCCGCCGCGCTGAACAAGCTCTGACTTCGTGCAATTGAATCAAACCTCGCCCCTATGGTTATCATTAGAGCCCGTCGGGCCGTGTCAGATCACGCACCACTCCCGGTGTTTGCACACACTCGTTCGTCCGGCAATAATCGCCGAATTGCGATTGTCGGAATCTCTTTTCACGGTCGACGCGGGGGCTCCTTGAAAGAAATCAAACGCACCGATCAAGGCATTCAGGCGGAACGCGCCGTGCTCGTCGGCCTACTTCTGCCCGGTGAGAGCCACGGCGGGACGCGCTACGACCCCCTCGCCGAACTGGCGGGATTGGCCGAGGCCGCCGGGGCCATCGTGGTCGGACGACTCATTCAGAAGCGATCCACGCCCTGCGGTGCGACCTATATTGGCAAGGGAAAAGTCGCGGAACTGGCCGAATACACCATCGCAAAAGAGGCGGACGTCGTTATTTTCGACAATGATCTCACGCCGTCGCAAATCCGCGAGCTTGAAGAGGTAGTCCAGAAAAAGGTGCTCGACCGCACCGAACTGATTCTAGACATCTTTGCCGCCCGGGCCCGCACAAATGAGGCCCGGCTCCAGGTCGAGCTGGCCCAGCTGGAATACACCGCCCCGCGACTCCGCGGCATGTGGACCCATCTTGAGCGTATCGCCGGCGCCGGCGGCGGCGGCAAGGTCGGCGCGGTCGGCGGTATCGGTACGCGCGGTCCCGGCGAGCGGCAGATCGAAATCGACCGCCGCATCGTTCAGAAACGCGTGACTTTTCTTAAAGAACAGATTCGCAATATCGATCGTCGCAAACTCCGCGAGGTCAAGGCCCGCGAGGAGCATTTCACCGTCGGACTGGTCGGTTACACCAATGCCGGCAAGAGCACGCTTATGAACGCCCTCACCGGCGCGGACACGTATGTCGCCGACAAGCTCTTCGCCACACTCGACACCCGCACCCGGCGATGGGAACTCGGCGACGGCCAATCCGTACTGCTCTCGGACACCGTCGGATTCGTGCGCAACCTGCCGCACAACCTGGTCGCTTCATTCCAGGCCACGCTCGAAGAAGCGATTCACTCCAACCTGCTGTTGCACGTGATCGACGCCTCCGATCCGAATGCCCCGGAGCAGGTCGAGGCCGTCGAGCAGGTGCTCGCCGAGCTGGGCTGCGCCGACATTCCG
>CAYXEY010000139.1:0-10219 GCA_964464105.1 uncultured Planctomycetaceae bacterium | reverse complement strand
CCCCGACGTGCTCTTTCTTGACGAACCGCTTTCGGGGCTGGACGCCAATGCCGTCGTAACCGTCAAGGAAATCATCGCGCAGCTCGCGAAGCGCGGGAAGACGATCTTCTACTGCTCGCACGTCATGGACGTCGTCGAGCGGGTCTGCGATCGGATCATCATCATTTCCGGCGGACACATCATCGCCGACGGTTCCTTCGAGCAGCTTCAAGCCAGCAGCAAGGAGGCCTCACTCGAACGCATCTTCACCCAGCTGACCGGCCAAGGCGGACAGGATGTTGTGGCCGGCAAGTTCATACAGGCAATCGACGCGAGGCCGCGTTGATGACCGCGCTCATTCTCGCATTGTTCGATCCCTTCGCGCGTCTGTTTAAGGCGCTGGGCGTGGACTATGCGCAATTCCGCACGATCCTTGAAGTCAAGCTGACCATGGACAACCGCCGTCAGATCAATGCCTTTCAAGGCTCGTCAACCAGCAAGAAGCAACCCAAAGCAGTCTTCGTCCTGATGCTGGTGAGTTACGCGGCTTTCGGTCTCTATGTCGGACTCATAACCGCACTGATGCCATCGACCTTCACGGCCATGACCCTGGCCCACAGCTTCGTCATGGTCATGGTGGGCATGAGCCTCGTCGGCGATTACAGCTCCGTGCTGCTGGATACCACCGACAACGCGGTCATGCAGCCGCGGCCGGTCACCGGGCGGACCCTGCTGGTGACGCGCATCGTGCACATCGCCCTTTACCTTTCGCTGATGGCCTTCAGTTTGTCTTTGTGCACGATGGTGGTCGCGACATTCAAAATTCACGTTCTTGCCCCCATCGTGATCGCGGCCACGCTGGGCCTGTCCATGTGCCTGGTGGTGTTTCTGGCCAGCACGATGTACCTGCTGGCCATGCGCGTGACCAGCGCCGAACGGGTGCGCGACATCATCACCTGGGTGCAGATCATCATGGCTGTCGTGATGGTGGGCGGATACCAGGTCCTGCCTCGCATGATGGGCGCCGACGCGCTCAAGTCCATGGCCCTGGAAAACGCGACCTGGGTCTATTTCTATCCGCCCGCATGGTTTGCAGCGCCGGTTGCCTTGCTCGCCGGACACGTCACCCTGGTGAACCTGTTTCTCAGCACCGAGGCCGTGTTCATCCCGATCCTGGCCATGCTCACCGTGGTTCGCGTGCTAGCGCCGACCTTCAATCAATCCATGCTGGACCTGGAGGCGCAGGCGCCTGTCAAAACCGTCTCGGCGGCGGCCGCCGAGCGACCCGCCACGCTGTCCACGCGCCTCGCCCGCTTGACCTGCCGCAACGAGGAGATGCAGGCCGCCTTCGACATGGTGTGGCAGTTGTGTGCCCGCGATCGGCAGTTCAAGCGCCGTGTTTATCCTTCAATAGCAATGATGGCTGTCATGGCGGTCGCTTTTCTCTTCAACACCGGCGGCAAGTCGGAGCCGATGTTGCAGCAGTTTCGCGAATCCAGTTGGTACCTACTCGCACTCTATATGGCGTCACTGCCCACCGCGACGGTCATCGCCCAGGTGGCGCTGACCGAACAACCGGAGGCAGCTTGGATCTACCGTTTGCTGCCCATCGCGCGGCCGGGCAGGATCATCGTTGCCGGATGGAAGGTCATGCTGATGCGAATCGTGGTGCCGGTGCAGATTGCCCTGCTGGTCGTGCTGTTTGCACTGGTTGGCCCGCGCATGCTGCTCGATGGCGTCATCTCAGCGTGCGCAACTCTCTTCATCGCGGCACTCTACGGCCTGGTGTTCGGGCGTCAATTCCCCTTTTCGATGCCCTACTCGGTGATGCAGCAATCGGGGCGCATGCTCCGCGCATTCGGTTTGATGATGCTTCCGTTCTTTCTGTGCGGTTTGCACTACGCGTTTACGTTCGTGCCATTCGCCGCAATTGCGTTGATTCCGGTCTACCTGTTGCTCACCGGGTTCGTGCTCAAAGCCATCGAATCGACTGCCTGGCCGGACTTGCTGCGCGATGAACAGTAAAGCTCGACCTGAACGGTGGCCTGATCTTATGCACCTGTGCACGTTTATTGGCCGTTTCCTGCCGATATTTGTTGCAACGCCGCCGGGACTCTAAAATCCCCCGACACCTGTGCGGTCGCCATGAAGCGACCCATCATTACCCGAGGACCAACCGTGGCAGCCACCGCTCACGCATCGCACGATCATCACGACACCCATGCCGCTCCCGCGCACCATCACGGCGAGACTGAAGTCGTCTTTCGCATTGCCCGGCAGGACAAGCCCGGGGCCAGCCGCTACTGGCAGGAGTTTCGCGTGCCCTACACGCCGGGCATGAACGTCATCTCCGCCCTGCAATGGATCGCCGCCAACCCGACCCCCGTCGGACAGAGCGAGCCCTCCGCCCCGGTCGCCTGGGACTGCAATTGTCTTGAAGAGGTCTGCGGGGCCTGCACCATGGTCATCAACGGCAAGGTGCGGCAGTCGTGCTCGGCCCTGGTCGACAACCTCGACCGCATGGATGGCGGATGGATCGAGCTGGAGCCGATGCAGAAGTTCCCGGTGATGCGCGATCTGGTGGTCGATCGCTCGCGCATCTTCGACGGACTGAAAAAAGTGAAGGCATGGATTCCGGTGGATGGCTACTACCTCGGTGCGACCGGCGAGCGCCAGGGGCCATCGGAGCAGGACGAAGCCTACCCGCTTTCAACCTGCATGAGCTGCGGCTGCTGCCTCGACGCCTGTCCGCAATATGCGAAAATCGAAGTTGAGCGCGGACCGGGCGAGACCGACGCGGAGTACAACGCTCGGAAGTCCGCGGCGCACGACGGTGGATTCATGGGCGCGGCCGTCATTTCGCAAGCCGTCTTATTCAACAGCCACCCGACCGGCAAGCTGACCAAGGGCGAGCGGCTGGAAGCGATGATGGAAGAGGGCGGCATCACCGACTGCGGCAATTCGCAGAACTGCGTGAAGGTCTGCCCGAAGAACATTCCATTGACGCGCTCCATCGCCAAGGCCGGCCGCGACACTAGCATTCACGCCATCAAGAAGTGGCTGTCGATTTAGTCGAATCGACTCATTGTGGCACAGGCCAATGGCAGGTGCCGACCGGCCATTGGCCGGTTCCACAAATTCACTTGGGCGACGCCACAAAGCTGACCGAGACCTCGGCCGTTACCTCGATTTTGCCCGGTACGAGCGCGCCACCGTCACCGCCTCCATCATCATTCCCAGTGGCTACCTGGACCGCGTTGCTGTTGCTGAATCGGTTCGCGCCCCACCAACCCTGATTCACACTGCTCGTGTTGGCCTTCGCAACGCGCACCAGTTTCATCTCCAGCGCCTCGGCCATGACCTCTGCCTTGCGCTTCGCCGCCTTCGTCGCCAGTTTGATCGCCTCCTCCCGTGCCTCGAGCATTTCCTTCAGCGAAAAACTGACGTAGTGGATGCGGTTGCAGCCGGCCTTGAGCGCTGCGTCAATCACGCCGGCAGGCGCTTCCAGATTTGTCGTGCGAATGGTCAGGCTGATCGAACCCGTGTATCCGATGATCCGCGTTGGGGTCTGAGAACTGCCCACTCGCTCATACCGCGGACTTAGCTCGACGCTGCCGGTTTGCAGCTCCTCGCCGGGCAGCTTCAATCCGCGAATCGCAGTCACCGACTCCTTCATCACTTTTTCCGCTGATGCCTGGGCCGCGGATGCCGTTTCTTCAGCGACTTCGATGCCCATCGAAATGTCGACACGATCGGGGGCGCGCTGCACGCGTCCGGAGCCGGTCGATTCAATAAGCGGCTCCCTGGGCGGGTTGTCAGCAGACTGTGCACTGACGGAGGCGGTCATGAACGCGCTCATGACAAATGCAAACACCATGCCATATGACGTGATAATCGAGTGCTTTCGAAACATGTGAAACTCCTGTTGAATCAAACGTGCCAACTCGGCCCTTGCCGCGATGTTAGACGCAATTTGAGTCAATTGGTTCCATCGGGCGATGAGCCGCTTTTGTGGAACCGGCCAATGGCCGGTCTTTGCACAGGCCCCTGGGCCACAACAGTTCTGCTTTCAGTGCTTTCAACAGCCCGCTCGACGCCTGTCTCGATAAACTCCAGTGATGGCCGAGTCACTTCGATCGCGTCCCATCGTCATCGCCGGCGGCTCCGGCTTTCTGGGCATCTCACTGGCCACGCACCTGTCGGCCGCCGGCACAAGTGTCATCATTCTCGCGCGCACGCCGCCGCGCGTCACTGGCTCATGGCGACATGTATCCTGGGATGCGCGGACGCCCGGCGATTGGATGTCGGCACTCGACGGCGCGTCCGGACTGGTCAATCTCGTGGGCCGCAGCGTCGATTGCATCAAGACGCCTGATCATTGCGACGAGATTCTGCGCTCGCGGGTCGAGGCCACGCGCGTGCTCGGCGTCGCATGTCGCGCGGTCACATCGCCGCCGCCGGTCTGGGTGCAGATGGCGACGGCCCATATTTATGGCGACCCGCCGAGCGCGGTGTGCGACGAGGACTCGCCCTTCGGCTATGGACTCGCGCCGACCGTGGGCCGCGCATGGGAAGAGGCCTTCGCCACAGCCGCATTGCCGACGCAACGAGGCGTGGTGCTGAGAACGAGTTTCGTCATCGGTCGAGATCGCGGGGCCGGCGGCGGAGCATTGTCCAAGCTGAAAACAATCGCGCGGCTTGGCCTCGGCGGACGCGTGGGCAGCGGCACGCAGGGCATGAGCTGGATTCACGAGCACGATTTGAATCGCCTCTTGGAAAGGGCGCTCACGGATTCATCGATGCGCGGCACATACATCGCAACGGCCCCGCATCCGGTGTCGCAGTGCGAATTCATGCGCACGCTGCGTGGGACAATGCGCATCCCGATCGGCCTGCCCGCGGCGGAATGGATGGTCCGGCTCGGCGCGCGGTACATCCTTCATACCGACCCGGAGCTGGCACTTTATGGTCGATTCGTCGTGTCGAAACGATTGCGCGAAGAGGGGTTTGAATTCCGATTCGCAGACCTCGGAAACGCGCTCGACGACCTAATTATGCAACAACGATAGCACCCCTACCGTGCAGTATCGAGCACGCGGAACAGTGCATTCTGATAAACCGTTCGATAGGGCAGATCGTCGCGCGAAGCCATCACCATGACGTGCGTGATGCCGTATCGCTCCACAATGGCGGAAATTTCTCCAGGCGTCAGGGCACTGTAATTCATCGCCATGTCTTCATAGCCGTCGCCGCTCAATTGCCGCGGGGTGAGTTGCGCCATGCGACCCGCCCATTCCTGTCCGAAGGCAGGATGAAACAACGAGAGCGTGCCCATCTTGTATTCGACGAACTCGCTGCGGCGGGCGTAGGTGCGGAAACCCTCCAGCCACGGCGGCACGAGGAACAGAGAATCGACCGGCGTATTTTTCTCGACCCAGCCCTGGGCCTCGGCCCAGGGATCTGGCGGTTCGCGCAGGGGATCCGACGGTTCACGCCAGGGATAATCCCGCGCGGCATAGACCCACACATCGTCGCGCTGCGCGGGAATTGTGAGCAGACCCAGGGCCGCCAATGAAACGAGCAATGGACCCGGGCGGACCCCTCCCCCACTCGCACGATCATGCGAGTCGATCACCCTTTCCACGCGACTTGCGACAATCGCAAAGACGGCCATCCCCGCCGCAACCACTGCGCCGATAATCCAAGTCGCGCGCGGCACGTCGTTCAAGCCACGGGCGAAATCAACGCCGCCGAACCAGACGGCGAGCCCGCCGGCGACAATGAGCGAGATTGCGCGAAGCGACCTGGGGCCGTCACTGAAAATTGTCACAATTGTAAATGCGCCGATTGCAAGGTAATGCTGCCGGCCCACCAGCGCCAGCAGGGCCGCGCTTCCCACGATGGCCGCGACCCGCGCCGAGCGTGAGATGTCCGGAAGAACAATCATCTCCGAGTGTCGCGCCGCGATGACTGCCGCCGAGATCATCGACAGGATCAGGGACAGCTTAAGTCCGCGCAGGGGTGACAGTTGCAGCAGGATCGCCGTCTCGCTGATTTGAGCGGCGAGACCGAGCAGGACCGATGCCATCGCGCCGAGGAGCGATGCGGACGCCAGCCGCCGCAAGGGATCGCCGACGGGTTGAGCCAGTGCCGGCAGAAGAAAGAGCACTCCCACCGCGAACTCGCGCCAGGCGCCCTGCGGGATCAAATCGACAAACAGGTGCGAACCATTGACGGCCCGCTGCATGGCGATCCAGGCTTCGCCGGGCCACAGCACTTGCAGCATCGCTTTCGTCGCGAAGAGCCACCCCACCGCGGCCATGGCCATTCCCAGGGCCAGCATCAAGATCCGTCGGTTGCGCCGCACCGGCCCTGGTGATATCAATGCCAGGGGAAGACACACGCAAAGCACCTGCAACGCCGTGATGGCATGAATGCCGGCGGCGAACACGATCATGACCGCGGCCCAAGCCGATCGATTGCGCAGAATCAGCAGAATGGCCGCCAGCCCCAGCGGCAGCGCCGCACCGCGCGTGTAGAACGCGGTATCCAGCGTCGGCTCGGCCGCGGGACTGATGCGAATGACGACAAGCAGTATGACCGCGAACAATCCAGCGAACACGCCGCCGCCACATTCCACTGCCAGCCGCCAGACCAACCAGAAGCTCGCCGACGTGCAAACGACTTGCAGCAAAAAGAACGCCCAGTTCACCCGGTGCGGCGGACAAAGTCGCCCGATGATCGGCCAGAGAGCCGTTTTGAACGTCGCCCCGCTCAGAATCTGCGGATCTTTGGAAAACAACGCCGAGTCATACTCGCGATAGACCTGCGGCAGCACATTGGCATGATCGCTGCTAGGCGAAGTCCCCGGCAGCCGCTGGGTAGAGCCGCCAAAGGCGTAGCCATTGAGCGCTATAAAGACGGCGGTAGCGATGAACGAGGCAGCAACCGGCGCAAGCGGAGAAGTGAGTTTCAAAGCGCCTCGCAGTATATATGGAATTGGCTTATGGCTTATGGCTTATGGCTTATGGCTTATGGCTTATGGCTGACGGCTTATGGCTGACGGCTGACGGCTCTTCCTACGCCTTCGTCGCCTGCACCACTTCCTTCAGCGTGGTCAAGCCCTTACGAACCTTGGCCCAACCATCATCGCGAAGCAGGATCAGCCCCTGGCTCTTGGCGCATTGCAGGATCTTGCCGGCGCTGGCCCGTTGGAGAATCAGCTCGCGAATCTCGTCCGTCATGACCAGCAACTCGAAAATGCCCTTTCGGCCCTGGAAGCCGGTGTTGCGGCACTCACGGCAGCCGCGGCCCCGCCAGACCTTTTCGCCCGGCTTGTAGTTGAAGTCCGGCGGCATCTCGCGGGGGTCGGGCGTGTACTCCTCCTTGCAGTGCTTGCAAAGGATGCGGATGAGTCGCTGGGCCAGCACACCTTCGACCGAACTGGCCACAAGAAACGGCTCGACGCCCATGTCCAGCAATCGCGTGGTGGCGCTGGCCGCGTCGTTGGTGTGCAGGGTCGAGAGCACCAAGTGACCCGTGAGCGAGGCCTGCACCGCGGTCTCGGCGGTCTCCAGGTCTCGAATTTCGCCGACCATGATGACATCGGGGTCGTGTCGCAAAAACGCGCGCATGCCCTTGGCGAAGGTGAACCCCGCCTTGTTGTTCACGCTCACCTGGTTGATGCCGCGGAGGTCGTATTCGACCGGGTCTTCAATGGTGAGGCACTTGATCTCATCAGAGACGATCTTGTTCAGCGAGGCGTACAGCGTCGTGGTCTTACCGGAGCCGGTCGGGCCGGTGACCAGCAGAATGCCGTGCGGTTGGTTGATGATCCCCTCAAAGATCTGCAGCATGGTCTCATCGAAGCCGAGATCGTTGAGGGTGAGCAGAATCGAGGCTTTGTCGAGAATACGCATGACCACGCCTTCACCGTGGGTCATGGGAATGATGCTGACGCGAAGGTCGATCTCGCGGGTGTGCACCTTGATCTTGAAGCTGCCGTCCTGCGGAAGGCGGCGCTCGGCGATGTTCAGGTTCGAAAGAATCTTGATGCGGCTGATGATGGCCGCCTGAAAATGGCGAATCTGCGGGGGCACGTTGGTGTTTCGCAGCACGCCATCCACGCGATAGCGAATCTTCAGGTCGTTCTCATACGGCTCGATGTGCACGTCGCTGGCTCGCTCGTTGATGGCCTCGAGCAGAATGTCATTCACCAGCTTGATGACGCTGGCGTCCTGGGCCATGTCGGCCAGGTCGCCCGACGACTCGCGCAATTCGCTGACCACCTCGACCGACTCGTCGTCCACGAGCTGACTGACCGTGTCGCCGCCGACGCCGAGGTGCTTCTTGATGACCTCGCTGATCTCGCTCTCCTTGGCGAGCACCGGGCGCACCTCCAGGCCGGTCAGCATGCGCAATTCGTCAAATGCATAAATCTGGAACGGGTCGCTGGTGGCCACGCGGATCGAGCCGTTGTACTTGTCCAGCGGGATGAGCCGCGACTTGTACACCAGCTTCGACGGCATCTTCTTGAGCGTATCGATGTCGATCTTGGTGCCGGCAGCGGTGAGATCGACCACGTCCATCTCGTACAACTCTCCCAGCGCCGCAAGCACGTTGGTCTCGCTGCAATAGCCGAGGCGCACGATGATGCGATCCAGCCGGTCGGCCGGTCCGCACTGGTCATTGGCGTTCTTCAGCTGCTCTGCCGAGAGCAGCTTGCGATCCAGCAGCATGTCGCCCAGGGTCACTGATTACACCTCACCGGAATTCATCGGTCGCCACAGGCATGGCCGCCAAAGGACGCGAACATGCCACCCAGACACACGACCTCAGCGCGCGGAATCATACCGCGCAGCTCGATCCGACTGATTCTTGTACGCCGGAGCGTTGCAGCGGTTGCGGGGCGGGTAGGCCCCAAAATACGGTTACTCATGCCGCCCCGGCCGGGGTGACCGAGCCGGCGGTGCGGCCGGATTGTGGCGCGATCTTTTCGGTTTGCGGGCGTCGGTCTTGCGCAGCCGGGTCACACTCCGAGGCGACGGCGAGGCAGCCGCAGTATCGCAGAGGGCCGCGGCGAGCACGCGATCGGCCGTCTTGACCGGAATGAACTTGATCTGCTTGCGGACCTCCTCGGGAATCTCCACCAGGTCCTTGCGATTGCGATCCGGGATGATGATCGTCTTAATCCCGGCGCGATGGGCCGCGATGGCCTTTTCTTTCAATCCCCCGATGGGAAGCACCAGACCTTGAAGCGTGATCTCGCCGGTCATGGCCACGTCCGGTTTGCACGGCCGATTGGTCAACAGCGACACCAGCGCGGAGTACATGGTGATGCCGGCGGAGGGTCCATCCTTCGGGATCGCCCCGGCAGGAATGTGAACATGGAAATCAGTCTCGGCCAGCACCTTGGGATCGATCTTCAATTCCTTCGAATGCGAGCGAATCAGGCTGTAGGCCGCCTGCACGCTTTCGCGCATCACGTCGCCCAACTGACCCGTTAGCGTCAGGCCGCCCTTGCCGGGCATGGCGCTGGCTTCAATGAAGAGTATCTCACCGCCCACGGGCGTCCATGCCAGACCGGTCGCAACACCCGGCACGCTGGTGCGCAGCGCCGCTTCGCGTTCATATCGAATCGGCCCGAGGTAGGCCTGCAAATCTCGCGGCCGGATGACCTTGGGCGGCCGCTTGTTTCGCGCGACGATGGCCGCAACGCCGCGACAGATGGTGCCAATCTCGCGCTCGAGGTTGCGCACGCCGGCCTCCGAGGTGTACGAATCGATGATGGCCTCCAGCGCGTCGTCGGCAATCTTGAGCTTGGTCTTCGCAAGCCCGGCCTCCTCGATTCGTCGCGGCACGAGATACTTCCGGGCAATGTGCAGCTTGTCCATCCGCGTGTAGCTGGGGATGTCGATCACTTCCATGCGATCTCGCAGCGGCGGCGGGACGGCCTCCATGTAGTTCGCCGTGCAGATGAACATGACCTTCGACAAGTCGAAGGGCACGCCGAGGTAATGATCCTGGAAAGTGCTGTTCTGCTCCGGGTCGAGCACCTCGAGCAGCGCCGACGAGGGGTCGCCCCGCGCATCGCTGCCGATCTTGTCCACCTCGTCGATCATGAACACGGGGTTGTTTGATCCGGCCTTGCGAATCTCCTGCATGATGCGGCCGGGCATCGAGCCGATGTAGGTTCGGCGATGTCCGCGCACGTCGGCTTCGTCGCGCACACCACCGACCG
>CAYXEY010000138.1:0-10284 GCA_964464105.1 uncultured Planctomycetaceae bacterium | reverse complement strand
GGTGGTGAATCGAAGACAAGCAGCGGCATCGGCTGGTGGATCGAGGATGAAGGCGCGAGTGGTTCAGGCGACGCGGCGCTGGCGGCAGGGCTGCGAGACATCGGCAAGACGCTCTTTGTGATCGACGCCGGCGGGCGGATTGGCTATGCCACCGGCGGACATGGCGTCATTGGCGATGCCACGCCGCGTGGTGCAAGGGTGCACCGCTTGCGCGCGATGGTGTTGCCAGTGCGCCCGGAGTCTCTCGGCGACGTCTCATTCTGTGAAGAATACGGGTTGCGCTATGCGTACTGCGCCGGGGCGATGGCCAACGGTATCGGCTCGGAGGCGATCGTCGAATCAATGGCGAAGTCAGGAATGCTCGGGTTCTTCGGCGCGGCCGGTTTGACGCCGGCCCGGGTGGAGCAGGCGATCGATCGCATTCAATCCTCCGTCGGCAATAAACCTTACGGATTCAACCTCATTCACAGCCCCGCCGAGCCGGCATTGGAAAATGCAATTGTCGATCTGTATCTCCGCCGCGGCGTGCGGCTGGTGGATGCTTCGGCCTATCTTGATCTTACGCCGCCGCTGGTGCGTTTCCGCGCCGTGGGGCTTTCGCGCGGTCCCGATGGCCGCGTGATTTGTGCGAACAAGGTGATCGGCAAGGTCTCGCGCACCGAAGTGGCGCGGAAGTTCTTTGCGCCTGCGCCAGAGGCGATGCTTGCAGCGCTCGTGAAGAGCGGCGGCATTACTGAAGAACAGGCGAGGCTCGCGGCTCGCGTGCCCATCGCTCACGACATCACCGCCGAAGCTGACAGCGGCGGGCACACCGACAACCGTCCTGCCCTCACGCTGATTCCAACGATGCTGGCTTTGCGCGACGAGATGATGACGACACATGGCTACGATCGTCCGCTGCGCGTCGGCGCGGCGGGGGGCGTTGGCACGCCCGCTTCGGCGGCGGCGGCCTTCGCAATGGGCGCTGCGTACGTCATGACCGGCTCGATCAACCAGGCCTGCGTGGAGGCCGGAACCAGTACGACGGTTCGCGAGATGCTGGCCCATGCGAACCAGGCGGATGTCGCGATGGCGGCCGCGGCGGACATGTTCGAGATGGGCGTGAAGGTGCAGGTGCTCAAGTGGGGCACCATGTTCGCGGTGCGCAGCCGCAAGCTGTACGACCTGTATCGTCAATACAACAGTCTCGAAGAGCTGCCGGCAAGAGAGCGGTTGTCGCTGGAGCGGGACTTTTTCCGCTGCACGCTGGAGCAATGCTGGGCTGACACGCGGGCCTTCTTCGCGCAGCGCGACCCGGCGCAGATCGTACGGGCCGAAAGCGACCCGAAGCACAAGATGGCCCTGGTCTTCCGCTCGTATCTCGGCCGCAGCAGTGACTGGGCCAACACCGGCGTGGCCGATCGCAAGGCGGATTACCAGGTATGGTGCGGCCCGGCGATGGGGGCATTCAACGAGTGGACGAAGGGCACGCCGCTGGAGAACCCTGAGAATCGCAAGGTGTCGGTTGTGGCGATGAACTTGCTGGTCGGCGCGTGCATTCTGACACGCGTCAACATGTTGCGGGCACAGGGCGTGGACGTGCCGTCGGGCGCGGCTGGATTTCGGCCGCTTGATGCGGCGGCACTGGTTGGATTGTCTGGATAGTCTCAAGAACAGCACCAATTGACACTGCACGTCCCGCCAAAGGTCGCGATCTTAAGTCTCGCTCTGGAAGCAAGTTAATTCCGTTCGCCGCCCATCTTTTTGCACTATACTGTTGCATCCCAATGGCATGTCGCATTGTGGAAGTAAACCGCCGCGGCAATGGACCGACTCCGCGTGCGCCTCGATTTTGAAACTTCCGGTTACGCCGAGGAAGAGCATTGACCTCACCCGCCAACGACGCGGCCACGCCGCAGTGTCCCATCGCCATTGTCGGCATGGGCTGCCTTTTTCCGAACGCCCGCAACGTCAAGGAATTCTGGCACACCCTCCGCACGGGGCGCGACGGCATTACCGATGTGCCGGACACGCACTGGAAGTCGGCCGACTACCTAGACGCCGATCCCAAGCGGCCGGATATGACGTATTGCGCCCGCGGCGGATTTCTGCCGGCGACGCCCTTTGATCCGATCGAGTTCGGCATTCCGCCGACGGCGCTGGAGGCGACCGACACGGCGCAATTGCTCGGACTGGTTGTGGCTCGGCAGGCGATGGAAGACGCGGGATACGGCGAGGGCGGCAAGGCGTTCGAGCGTGAGAAGTGCAGCGTCATCCTCGGCGTGACGGGTACGCTGGAGCTGGCATTGCCGCTGGCGGCGCGGTTGGGGCACCCGATCTGGCGGAAGGCCCTGGCCGATGCGGGCATCACCGGCGAGCGTGCCGAGCAGATCATCGCAAGAATCGCCGACGGCTACGTGCCGTGGCAGGTCGCCGGTCGAATCGCCAATCGTCTTAATCTGCGCGGGACCAACTGCGTGGTCGATGCAGCTTGTGCGAGCAGCCTCAGCGCGGTGCACCTTGCCGCGATGGAGCTGGCGACCGGCAAGGCCGACATGGTCCTGACGGGCGGCGTGGACACGCTCAACGACATTTTCATGTTCATGTGCTTCTCCAAGACGCCGGCGCTCTCGCCGACGGGTGATGCGCGTCCGTTCTCGGATGACGGCGACGGCACGGTCATCGGCGAAGGCATCGGTATGGTGGTACTCAAACGGCTGGCCGACGCGGAGCGTGACGGCGATCGCGTTTACGCGGTCATTCGTGGGATCGGCAGCAGCAGCGACGGCCGCTCACAGAGCATCTATGCGCCGTATGCCTCGGGGCAGGCGCGGGCCTTGCGGAATGCGTACCGGCTCGCGGGTGTGAATCCGACCAGCGTCGAGATGATCGAAGCCCACGGTACGGGCACCAAGGTGGGAGATGCGGTCGAGTTCGACGCGTTGCAGACGGTTTATCGAGAAGCGGCGGCGAATGGCTCTTGGTGCGGCATCGGTTCGGTCAAGAGCCAGATCGGACACACCAAGGCCGCGGCAGGGGCGGCGGGGTTGATCAAGGCGGCATTGGCGCTGTCGAATCGTGTGCTGCCGCCGACGCTGAAGGTGAAGCGGCCGAACCCCAAGTTGAATATCGACGCGAGTCCGTTTTATGTGAATGCCGACGCACGGCCATGGATGGGCCGGCCCGGCAGGCTGCGTCGAGCGGGGGTCAGCTCGTTCGGATTCGGCGGCAGTAATTTCCACGTGGTGCTGGAGGAAGCGTCGAGTCCGACGGGCGTGCCGGCATGGGATGGATCGGTCGAAATACTCGCGGCATCGGGTGAGACGCCGGCTGAGCTTGAGCAAAAGTTGGCCAATTGGCACGGAGCGCTGCAAGGCGAATCGATCGGATCAGCGGCGCTGTCGCATGTCGCTTTTGCGTCACGCAAGGCGTTTCGCGCCAGCTCGACACATCGATTGCTTCTGATCATCGAGGCGTCCACGGATATCGCAAAGCTGCTCACGCAAACCCGCGAAAAGCTCTCCGCGGATGGCGCGCTGGCGTGGTCGACAACACACGCGTTTCATGGCGTCGGGCAAGGCAGCGGAGGCGTGGCGTTCCTCTTCCCCGGTCAGGGCAGCCAGTATGTGGGCATGGGCCGCGATGTGGCCTGCGTCTTCGCTGACATACGCGACGCGCTTGCGCAGGCAGAATCAGCAGGCGCCGCGGCACTGGCCGAAGCGGTGTATCCGCGATCGGTCTTCGACGACGAGGCCCGCTCGCGGCAGGACGCGGCCCTGACACAGACAGATGTAGCGCAGCCGGCGCTGGGTGCGATCTCGGCCGGCATGCTGGCGATCCTGAGGCGCTTCGGCGTCACGTGCGACGCGGTTGCCGGGCACAGCTTCGGTGAACTCACGGCGCTCCATGCAGCCGGTCGAATTGATGAAGCAACGCTGCACAACCTGTCCATCGCGCGTGGTCACGTCATGGCCGAATCGGCAGACGGCATCGGCACGATGCTGGCGGTGCAGGGGCCGATTGACGCGGTTGACCAGTTGGTGAACGAAGCCGGACTGGGCATCGTGCTGGCCAATCGAAACGCGCCGACGCAGGCGGTGCTGTCGGGTCCGCGCGAATCGCTTGCGAAGGCCGCGGCGCTGCTGAAGGAGCGCGGCCTGCGCACGCGGGCGCTGAACGTGGGCGGGGCGTTTCACAGTCCCATGATGGCGGGGGCCTGGGCACCGTTTCGGCGCACGTTGGCTGATATCGAATTAGGTCCGAGCCGTATTCCCGTGGTTGCGTGCGCGACCGGTGAGTCCTATCCGGCTGATGCACAGGCGGCGCGGGATCTGCTGGCCGATCAGTTGGTGCGACCGGTGCGGTTCATCGAGATGGTGAACCGGTTGTACGCCGGTGGCATGCGGACGTTTGTCGAAGTTGGCCCGAAAGCGGTGCTGACGAGCCTGGTGCAGTCGATTCTCGGCGAAAACGAACATGTGGCAATCGCGATGGATGCCTCGGCGGGGCGGCGCTGCGGCATCGCGGATTTGGCGCGGGTCATCGCGCGGCTCGCGGCTGAAGGACGCGAGGTGGATTTGACGCAATGGGAAACGCCGGCCGCAGCGCCGCGTGCGCAGCGCATGTCAGTGCCGCTGGTCGGCGCGAATTATCGCAGCCCGCGCGCGACGCCCGAGCAGCCGATGCTGCCCGAGGTACCGGACACCAGGCAGGTGATCGTTCATTCCCATGAGAGTCGTTTTGAAATCACACGCGATGTCCCGGTTACAAGCCCGTCATTTGAACCTGCAACGACAGAAGTAGCCATTCAAAAATCTCAAATCGAGGAAGAGGAATACCCAGACGTGTCGAACCAAGATCGAATAGAACCTGCGATCTCGCACGACGTGCTCGCCCTGATGCAGCAGGGTTTGCAGGCCATGCAGACGCTGCAA
This sequence comes from uncultured Planctomycetaceae bacterium, assembly GCA_964464105.1. Classification (GTDB taxonomy): domain Bacteria; phylum Planctomycetota; class Phycisphaerae; order UBA1845; family UTPLA1; genus CAYXEY01. The sequence goes on along the minus strand of CAYXEY010000138.1, from coordinate 5,371 downwards.
CAGCAGACCGCCGCGGCCCATGAGCAGTTCCTTCGCGGACAGGAGGCAGCGCATCAGACCTTTGCTCGGCTGGTCGATACCCAGATGCAGGCCATGGCGGGCGCGGCGCCGGCTGCGATTGAATCGAGTCGAATCGTAGCGGCACCGTCGCCGATCGCGATTGCGTCAACTGCTCAGACGATCGTTACGCCCACGGTATTGCCCGCGGCGTCTCCAAAAGCTCCGATTGCTCGCGCGGCCGCCTCCCTCGCCACACCGGCGCAGGTGGTGCAATCTAAACTGACTCCGGTGCCGACATCTGTCGCGCAGCCGCTGCCCGTCGCGCCGACGGTCGTTGCGCCTCTGGCGGTTGCGTCGCCCGATCTTGAGAAGCTTGTGCTTGCCGTGGTCAGTGAGAAGACGGGTTATCCGGTCGAGATGATCGAGCTCGACATGGATATCGAAGCCGACCTGGGCATCGATTCGATCAAGCGCGTTGAGATCGTGGCCGCGATCGAGGAGCGCATGCCGGGAGCGAAGTCGATTGCTCCCGAGCGCATGGGCGCCCTGCGCACCTTGCGGCAGATTCTCTCGCTCATGGGTGGCGATGCGCCGCCCTCAACCTCAGCACCGGTCGCTGATGAAAAAGCCGCGCCGTTAATTGCGCAATCCGCCATGAAAGCACCTGCTGCCGGCGCAGCGAATGTTGTCGGCGTCGGGACCGACGTCTCGGACACGTTATTGAATGTGGTCTCGCGCCTGACGGGCTATCCACGCGAGATGCTCGATCTCGACATGGACATCGAGGCCGATCTGGGCATCGATTCCATCAAGCGCGTGGAGATTCTCGCGGCCGTGGAGGCCGAAGCACCTGCGTTTGCCGGGGTCAGTCCTGAGCGCCTCGGCTCAATGCGCACGCTGCGACAGATTGCCCAGTCGGGTCTTGCTGACGCTGCGACTACGCCGACAACGGCTGCACCGCAGCCCGCAATCGTCGCTTCCGGCAACAAGTCGCCCACGCCGGAGGTGCCCAGAGTTGAGTCGTCAAAAATAGACCGGCCGCTGCGACGCGAAGTAACGCTGATCGATCTCCCGCCCATCGGCGACGGCCCGCTGGCCCTCGCGCCGGACCGCGAAGTCTGGATTACCGACGACGGCACGCGGCTGCCGGCCGCACTCGCCGCCGCGTTGGACGCCCGCGGCGTTTCGGCGCGAATCGTGGGCTTGAACGAAATCGGAGAATTGCGCCGCGCAGCTGACGCGCGCACGGAATCGACGGCGGCCGCGGGGCCGGTCGCCGGTGTGATCCTGCTCGCACCTCCGGTCAGCGCTCGCGCGGAGACGGGTCGCGAGGAGTCGGATGATCTCCTGAAGCGCGCGCTCGGGCTCGTGCAGCGCGTCGCAGGCGAGCTGCGTTCCGCCGCAAGTGCGGGCGGCGCTGTGCTGATGACGGTTTCGCGCATGGACGGCGGCTTCGGCTTGCGTGGCGGAGAGTTCGATGCGGCGCAGGGCGGCCTCGCTGGGCTGACCAAGACGGCGGCCCGCGAATGGGCAGACGTTCGTTGCCGGGCGCTCGATGTCTCGCCGGCGTGGCACGAGGATGCGTCCATCGCGGCGGCCATTGTCCGCGAGCTTTCGGTTGACGGGCCGATCGAAGTCGGACTCGATGCCAATCGCCGGCGCGGATTGGAGATGGTCGCCGGACGCGACGTGGAGGCGAAATCAAATCCGTCGCGAATCAAGCCCGGCGATGTGCTCGTGTTGACTGGCGGGGCGCGGGGCGTGACCGCCGCTGCCGCCGAAGCGATCGCGAACGCATATCAGCCGACGCTGGTGCTGCTCGGGCGAACCGCTTTGCGAGGGTCGATGCCGGCGTGGCTCAACGGCGTGAGCGGCGAGGCGGCGATCAAGAATGCCATCGTTGCAAATGCGACTGCGTCGGGCCGCAGAATGACGCCGGCCGAATTGCAGAACGAATATCGCCTAATCGAGGCGGAAGCTGAAATTCGCGAAACCTTGGCGCGGCTCGAATCAGCGGGATCGCGGGCGATCTACCGTGCGGTCGATGTGCGCGATGCATCGGCCCTGCTCGCGACGCTCGCCGAGATTCGATCCTCGGTCGGCCCGATTCGCGGCCTCGTGCATGCCGCGGGCGTGCTGGAGGATCGCCGCATCGAGGACAAGACCGCCGAGCAGTTCGACGCGGTCTATTCGACCAAGGTGGTCGGTTTGCGAAACCTGCTTACGGCCTCCGATGGCGACGACCTGCGCTGCATCGTACTTTTTTCGTCAGCCAGCGCTCGCATGGGCAATGCCGGACAGGTCGATTACGCGATGGCCAACGAGGTGCTGAACAAGATCGCCCAGCGGGCGGCCGCTACGCGGCACGATTGCCGGGTTATCTCGATGAACTGGGGGCCGTGGGCCGGTGGCATGGTGACGCCTTCGCTGGCGCGGCTCTTCACTGAACGCGGCGTTGACCTGATCTCGCTCGAAGGCGGGGCTGCGGTGCTGGTGGATGAGCTCTCGCGCAATGACGCGGCGGTTGAAATCGTGATCGGCTCGGCGTTTGAGTCATCCGATGAGAGCGGAGCGGCGGTGACGGCTACCGAGTCACCCGCGGTTTCGGTGACGATCGCGACGCCCGCGAAATCGACAGCAAGCGGTGCATTCAGCGTGGCCATATCGCGCGTGCTCGACGACTCGCGTCACGCCTTCATGCGCTCGCACGTCATCGGCGGACGGCCGGTGCTGCCGATGGCCATGATGGTCGAGTGGTTCGCCCACGCGGCCCTGCATGGGAACCCCGGCTTGCATTTGGGCGGGCTGGACGAAGTGCGCGTGCTGAAGGGCCTGTCGCTTGAGAATGGACACCGTCCAATCAAGCTCATGGCAGCAAGAGCGCGGCGCGAGAGTGATGGATACACCGTGGATTGCGAACTGCGCAGCCAGGCGTCGCCGACCCAGGAAATCACGCATGCCCGCGCCGCGGTTCGACTGGTCGAGCGCGTGACCGAAGCATCGCAGGTCATGCCGTCCGCAAACGGAAGTTCGAGTGGACAAACGATTTCGACGGATTCGCTTTATCGTGACGTGCTTTTCCATGGGCCGATGCTGCGGGCCATCGATCGCATCGATCGGCTGGGCGACGACGGACTTCGCGCCCGCGTGCGCTGCGCGCCGCGGCCGACGGAGTGGATGATCGATCCTCCGCGCAGCGGTTGGCTGACCGACCCGCTGGCGATCGACGCGGTGATGCAACTGGCCATCGTGTGGAGCGAGAATCGCATCGGGGCGCCATGCCTGCCGAACTTCATCGAGCGATATCGACAATTTGGTGCGTTTCCGGCGGGACAGGCGATCGTGTCGCTCATCGTGCGCGGCCATGGGCCGCGGCGGCTGGCCTTCGATGCCTGGATCGGCCATGAGGATGGCCGGGCCTGTGCTTTGCTCGAAGGCTGCGAATGCACTGTAGACGCATCGCTTCGCGGGGCCTTCCGCCGGGGCGGCCGGGCGGTCGGCGACGTGTCGGGACTTATCGCGTGAACGATTGTCCGATTGCGGTGACGGGGATGGGCATCGTCGCGCCCGGCGCGCTCGATGTCGCTGCATTCTGGCGGAACATCGTCGAGCGCCGCGATCTGTGCCGTGAGGTGCCGCCGGGGCGATGGGTGCTGCCGCCGGATCGCGCGCGGGCGCGAATGCCCGGCGTGGCGGGGCCAGATGAAGTCATCTCAACGCGCGGTTTTTTTGTCGATCCGTTTCGTCTGTCGCTGGACGGGCTGGACATCGACGCGGGACTGTTCGCGCAGCTCGATCCACTCTATCACTTCGCAGTGCATGCCGGACGAGATGCGTTTCGCGCCGGTGGCGGTGAGTCACTGGATCGAGCGCGCATCGGTGTCATCCTGGCGGCGATTGCATTGCCGACGGATGGATCGTCCGCACTCAGCCGGGCGATCACCGGTGGGGCCTTTGAACGCGAACTGCTTCAAAGAACGGAAGCCGCCGATGGTGTCTCCGGCGTTCATCCACTTAACGCCTATCCCACGGCGCTGCCGGCGGCGATCATCGCGCGGGCGCTGGGCCTGGGCGGCGGTAGCTATACGCTCGATGCCGCGTGTGCTTCGAGTCTCTACGCGATCAAGCTGGCTTGCGACGAACTACGCGCCGGCCGATCCGATGCCATGCTGGCCGGCGGTGTGTCGCGTCCTGACTGTCTGTATACACAGATGGGTTTTTCGCAGCTTAAAAGCCTGTCGCCCAGCGGTCGCTGTGCGCCGTTCGACGCCGGGGCCGACGGCCTCGTGGTCGGCGAGGGCGCGGGCGTGGTCATGCTTCGCCGTCTCGATGACGCCATCGCCCAGGGCGTGCCGATTCATGGCGTGATTCGCGGCATCGGCTTGTCAAACGACATCGGCGGAAGCCTGATCGCGCCCGATAGCGAGGGCCAGCTTCGCGCGATGCGGGCAGCGTATGAATCGGCGGGCTGGCTTCCACATGACGTTGAGCTGATCGAGTGTCACGGCACCGGTACGCCGCTGGGCGATGCGGTGGAGCTGGCGAGTTTGCGAACTCTCTGGGCCGAGGCGAATACGTCCGCTCGATGTGCGATCGGGTCGGTCAAATCGATGGTGGGGCATCTTCTGACCGGTGCGGGTGCGGTCGGATTGATCAAGACGCTGGTCGCGATGAATGAGGGCGTCTTTCCGCCGTCGCTCAATTTTGAGCGGGCCGCGGAGAAATCGCCGTTGACCGGCGGGCCGTTTCGCGTGCAAAACGAGCCGCAGACGTGGCCGCAGCGAGAGGGCCGTGCGCTCCGCGCGGCAGTGAGCGCGTTCGGATTCGGCGGCATCAACGCACACGTGCTCGTGGAGCAATATGGAAATAAGGGTGGCATGGCCGCGGCCGTCGGCGGCCATGCGTCGCCGCGCGCGAGGGCCGGCATATCTGGTCGCACGCATGCCGACGTAACGACCGTCGGCATGGCACCCCTTGCGAATGTGCCTATCGCCATCGTTGGAATGGATGCGCGATATGGTCGAAACGTCGGCCTCAGATCATTCGAAGGAGCCGTCTTTTCCAAGCTGAATGGCGATTCTGAAATAGACGAGCTCTCGATCGCGATCGGCGAGTTCCGCGTGCCGCCGCATGAGGTTCCCGAGATCCTGCCGCAGCAGTTGCTCATGATGCAGAGTGTCGCCGCGGCCATGCGCGACGCGGGCTTCACGCAGCGCGAGCGCCGTCCGCGCATGGGAGCGTATATCGGCATCGCCCTGGACATGCAGACGAATGACTTCGATCTGCGCTGGTGGCTGCCGAGTCAGGCGCAGCGCTGGGCCCAAGCGCTGGGCATCGAACTGGACGATACGGCGCTGGACCGCTGGGTCGA
>CAYXEY010000137.1:0-10312 GCA_964464105.1 uncultured Planctomycetaceae bacterium | reverse complement strand
TGGACGCATGATCATCGAGCGGCTGACCCACGGAGGCGAGCAAGCCGCAAGAAAAATGCAGCTCGCCCTCGACGAGTTGTATCCTCACGCCCTCGGCCTCTTCGAAACCACGAAGTGGAACGATCGCATCGTCACGCTCGGCCTCGGACCTGACGAAGCGACGCTTTGCGAACGCTGGCGTATGAATATCGTGGGATTGGTCGCGCCGACCGGTCTGACGATGCCCGAACACGCGCAGCCGATTTACGGTGGACGCGCCGGCCAGCATCCCGCCGAGATGACCCGGCTGCTCGACGCATTGCAGAAGGTGAACCGCCTCGACCCCGGCGCGAAATGGTAATCACACATGGCAACCGACCTCGAGATCATCTGGAAGGTGCTGGAGTCCGTGACGGATCCGGAGATTCCCGTCGTCTCGGTGGTCGAAATGGGCATCGTTACAGATGTCTTCATGAAGGGCCGCACGGTCGTCGTGCAGATGACCCCGACCTTCGCGGGCTGTCCGGCACTGGACATCATGCACGACACGATGCGCCGCGCGGTGCAGGGCGCGGGATACTCCGATGTGAAAGTCGAGACGGTCTTCGACCCGCCCTGGTCAACTGATCGCATCAGCGAAGCCGGCCGCCGCAAGCTCAAGGAATTCGGCCTGGCCCCGCCGGCCCGCTGCAACGGCTCACCGGTCACCCAGCAGGCGCTCGCCGAAGTGGCCTGCCCCTTCTGCGATTCACACGAGACGGTGCTGGAATCTCTCTTCGGCCCGACGCTCTGCCGCAGCATCCACTACTGCAACAAGTGCCGGCAATCCTTCGAGCAGTTCAAGCCGGTGGCCTGAAGAACTTCGTGTATTATCTCGCCGGGCATCAAGCTGATGGCAGAAGGCTTCCAATGGACCATTACCACATCTGGTTCGACCTCAAGGACACCCGGCAGGATCTTGTGTTCTGCCAGCACTTGTCCGCCTACCTGAACAGCCTCAAAGCCGACCGGCGGATCGCAAATTACCGGCTCACCCGGCGGAAACTTGGATTCGGCCCGCCGGAATTGGGCGAGTTTCATTGCGACATCGAGACCGACAACCTGACACAGCTGGAATCCGCCTTCGACGTCGTGGCCCGCCGCAGCGGCGAGGTTGAAACCCTGCACGCCCGGGTCTTCAGCATGGTGACCCACTTCCGCTCGGCCCTGTACCGCGATTTCCCTGATCCCCAGCGGGTCAACCCGCCCAAAGGTTGACCGGCCATACCGGGCAGCCGAACTTTTCCGCATTCCGGAAAATAGTGAAGCTGCGGGATGCAATACGTTTCCATAGTGGGCCATTCCCAAGAACGCCCAAAGTCTGTCCGCCCAACTTTGTCATCAAAACTCAGGAGGACTCTCCCATGACGTCGCGCCAACGACTCTTTACGCTCCTTCTCGCACTGGCACCGATTCCAGGGCTTCTATCGATCGCACGCGGTGAAGCGGCCGACGAGCCGGCCCTGTTCAAGGCCTACTACCTCGAAAAGGAGGCCAAGGACTTCGCGGCCGCCCGCAAGCTGTATGAATCGTTGAAGAGCGACGGCTCAGCCGAGACGAAAACCGCCGCCAAGGCCGGCGCCGCGCGCTGTCGCGATCACCTGGCATCAGAGAACTTCGCCACCCTGATGCCGCCCGACGCCCTGGCGTATGCCGAGTTGACCCGTCCGGGCCAGATCCTCGAGAAGCTCTGCGGCATGCTCGGCATCGCCGGCAAGGACATGCAGGCTATTCTGGCTAAGCGGCCCAGCGGCGACTCCAAGGCCTACGTCCACGTGCCGGGCGAATTCGCCATCAGCCCGTCGCTCTTTGAGGCTCTCAACGGCTTCGGTGGTGCGGCCATCGCGATCACCCATTTCAACCCCGACGAGGACCGACCGCCGACCGGCGTGATGGTCATTCATCACGGCGACGTGCTGCTGCTGAAGGGCCTGCTCGAAACCGCATTCCAGTTTGCTCCGACCGCCGAGCGCGTCCGCGACATGCCGACTTTCGGCACCGAGATTGAGGGCGTAAGGATCACCGGCGTGCTGACCGAGGCCCTGCTGGTGGTCGGCACCGAGCGCGAGTTGGTCGACGGCGTGATCGGACGTCTGGTCAATAGCGACTCCGATTCGCTGGCCACGCGCAAGGACCTGGACGAAGTCATGACCCAGCGGCGCGGCTCCACGATTTTTGGCTACGTCGATATTCAGAAGGCTCTGCAGATCGCCGAAAAGCACATGAGCGAGGGCGATCGGCGCGAGTTCAACACCATCAACGCCATCGCCGATCTCCGCAGCCTGCGCTGGGCCACGCTTTCCTACGGAATTCATGAGGGCGTGCTCAGTTCGCAAATTGCCGTGCGCCTGGCCGACGATCATCGCAGCATTGCCTACAACCTGATGCGCCTGCCGCCGATGACGCGGAAGTGCCTCACCAAAGTGCCTAAAAACGCCGCTGCCGTATTCGGGCTCGGCCTGAATCCTGAACTGGCCAACATGGCGCTGAAAGCCGGCGACAAGCGTGTCAATCAGGGCGTGACCGGCTTCGATCTCGGCCGCGAGTTCTTCGGCAACATCCAGGAAATCTGCGCGTTCATCGTTCCCGGACAGATGACCCAGGGCAAGAGCGAAGGCGGCCCGCAGTTCATTCCAAACCTCGGCGTCGTGCTGAGCGTGAACGACGTCGCCCGCAGCCGCGCGTTGTGGGACCAGGTGCTGGCCATCCCCGGTCTCGTCGCCGGACGCGAGCCGATTCAACCGACCAAGGTAAAGATCGGCGAGACCGAAGCGACGGCCTATCGCATTCCCGACTTCGGACAGATCTACATGGCCGAGCTGGATGGCTGCATCGCCATTGGCATCACCAAGAACGCGCTGAAGTCGGCGATCACCGCACATGAATCGAAGGAGAACATTCTTAAGGATGAAATCCTTGGCAAGACCCTCGCGGGCATGCCGCAGGACACCAGCATCATGCTGGCGGCGCACATTGGCCGATGCGCCAATGTCGCGACCGGCACGGGCATTCCCGAGGCGGCCATGGCCGGCCAGCAGATCTCGCAATTCTGCAAGAAGATGGTTGTCTGTTTCGCAGTGGAGCAGGCGCCCAATCAATTCAGCGTTCGCACCAGCGTCAGCGGCCTGCCCAATTTGAACGAGGTGCTCAAGCAATATGGCCCGATGCTCAGCGGCCTCGCCAACATGGCGGCGCCGATGCAACAGCGACAGGCCCGGGCGCAGGTCGCAATGGATGAGGCGCGGGCCGCAGAGCAGCGGGCTCGAAATGCAGAGCAGGAGGCACGGGCCGCGCACAAGGCGGTTGAAAACAAGGTGAAAGTCAATCGCGATTACGACTGATTCGACTTGCGCGCGTTACGGCGGCGCCCCGAAGCGCGCGACGTAATGCCAGACGCGCTTGAGCGCTTGCGGATCGTGTCCGCCCGCGCGGGAGGCATCGCCGATCTCCCGCGCGGTCAACCATCCCCCTTGCGCGAGCTGTAACGCCTGGTCGACGAACTCCTGTCCTCGATAACTGGGATTCGCGACGATCGCCGCAATTTCAGCGCGAAACCCATGGTGCCATTCGATCACACATGGCAACAAGCGCGCCAATTGCTCGATCTCGGTTCCGCGAAAGCAGGGATCGAGCACGAGTGCCTCAACGTCTTCGGCGAACCGCAGCGGGCCGTGCACCTGGGCCTCGATGTAGTCGTCGAGCGGATCGCCAGTAAATGCGTCGGCCAGCGGAATCAGCGCCAGCCGGGACGCGACGCCGAAATCGCGTGGTTCATAGACGCTGTCGGGATAGCAGAACGTGGTGCGCTCGAGCGTGTGTGCCGCAAGCCGTAAGTACGCTGACCCGAATCGCGGCGACGCCCCAATCATGCGTCGTCGATGATTGAGCGCCCCATACTTCGGACGCTCATGGGCTTGGGCCGCGTCGTACGCTCCGCCGAAGATGCCGCTCTCCCATTTCCACCGATCGCCGCCGGGGTGCGCCGTAAGCCCGCCATTGCTCGTGCCGGTTTCAAATTGACAGCGGTAGATTCCATCGCGGGCCATCACCGTCAGGATCGGCTCGCCGTGAAACAGGCGATCCGGGTGAAAGTGCATGTTGACCCGCAGATCGGCCGGCATCGGCCCGCCGCGCGCCTGCGCCGCGACATGCGCGACCGCCCGCGCGGCGGGTGAATCAACAGGTACCGAGTGAGGATCATGCCGGTGCATGGGAGCAGTGTAAGGCGATCGGATCAAACCTGACTGCCGGCCACCAGCACCGGTCGCCACTCACGGCGCGCCCAGCAACAGCTGCATGAACGGGTTGCAGTCCGCCTGGTTGACAATGCCATCGGCATTGACATCGGCATGAAGTACGCTGCACCCGGGGTTGTCCAAGGCATAGGCCACCGGATCCAACACGGCGTTTACGAACCGCTGAATGTCGAGGCCATTGACGGTGCAGTCGCAGTTCATGTCGCCGGGAAGGAGATTGATCGCATCGAGGCGCAGCGTCACGGTGTGCTGACCATAAAGCACCGACCACTGGTATGACTGTCCGGCATCGCAGCCGTTGTTCACGATGGAATCAAATGCCCCAGTCACGTTGCCTGTCGCCGTCAGGATCGTGAACTCGTCCCCGACAACAGGCGAGAACATGAACAGGTCGACTTCCAGCACGCCGTCGAGGGCGGCGTCACCATCGGTCACGCTGAGATGGTCGTTATCGTCGGCGTCGTAGCCGCGAAGAAAAACGCCCCATGTGCCGCCCTCCGTTTGCTGAAACCGATCGACGAAGGACTGGCCGGGCACGCCCATTCGTCCCTCGTTGCGCAGACCAACTCCGTGGAAGTTCGCATTCGGGAAGAGCGCCTTGAGCGGCGCACCGGGATTGACGCGGATTTCGCCATCACCGTTGATGGCGCAGGCAAGTCCGATGATGCAGCCGCCGTCGAGCCGCAGGGTCGCACCGGGATCGGTAACGTTGATCGCGCCCTCATAGGCCCAGATGTACCCCGCGCTTGCCACCTTGCCGCTGGCGTTGAGCTGACCGTGAAGCGTAAGCGTGTCGCCGGCATAGCGCGTGTAATAGACCGCGGGGTGTCCGATCAGATTCATCACGCCGCTCAAGTGGAAATCCCAGTATGCCGGCTGGACGTTCATGGTCAGCTTGCCGGCCGTGCTCGCGATGTTGAGAGTGCCGGTGAAGGTATCGAAGGCATCGGGCGCTGCGGCCAGGTCCGCATTGATGGTCAGGTCATTCCAGATCGTCCACTGCGTGTCGCCGTCGCCATCCATATCGAAGACGGCCCCGGGATCTCCGTTGATGACCATCGGGCCGTTGACGAAGGCGTTGCCCATCTGCCGGGTGATACCGGTGATCTCCACGGGGCCCGAGCCATTCCAGGTGGTCGAGCCGTTGAGGTTGACGACGCCCTGGGCCGGGTCGCTTGAGGCTGACTGGAAATGTCCGCCGCGCACCGTCGTCGGGCCATCGAAGTCGATCGTTCCATGAATGGCAGCCGCAATCCAGCCGTCATTGACTGTGGTCGCGCCATCCCATTCCTGATGGCAGTAGCTATAGACCCAGTTATTCGCCCCGTACTCCAGCGTCGCATCCGCGAGAACGCGAAGGTGGCCCGCATTTCCGACGAGCATGTAACCAGCCAGGGTGAGGTCATCGCCGTTGATTTGCGAGGCTCCGACCGCCGCGCCGCCGTCGACATTGATCATGCCGCCGAGATCGACGGACCAGCCATCCTCGACATTCATCGTCAGCAGCGTTCCAGGAACCATGTTGATCTCACCGGTGAACGGATCAGTCAGGCTGCCTGCGTTGAGCTCAAGGATGCCATAAGGCACGTTGAGCAACACCTGCCCGTCCTCGCTCGAACCGTCGAGATCAAAGGGTAGAAAGTTGCCCGACCAGCCCTGGTCGATCTTCAGCATGTTATTTCCTGGATTGATGACGCCATTGTTGTTGAAGGGCGTCTGGCTGTTCACCAGGATCTCGCCCCAGCCCTTGATCGTGCCGGCATTCATTGAATCCCAGAACAATTGAATAGGCACGTTGTTGGTCAATTCCAACGTCGCGCTTTCGCCGATGTGCATCTCGCCGATGAAGTCGTACTGATTGATGCCTGCGTGCGGGCGGACGATCATCCGCGCTCCGTCCTCGATGCTTACGAGCAGATCGAACCCTACGAATTCCGTCCCGCCGGCATCGAGCGTCATGCCGTCGGTGATCTCAATCTCATCGGGAATGAACGGGGCATTGACGGCGTTGACCGTGGCGTTATGCGCACCCGCGTGATTCCCGATCCGCACAACATCATTCGATCCCGGAACGCCGGCCGGTGACCAACTGGCGGCGCTGGTCCAGTTGCCATTGCCGGTGTTCCAGGACTTGATGGCGGCGTGTGTTGAATGTGCACCGCTAAGGACCAGCACGGCGGCCGCTATGCAAATAGACGGAACTCTGAAAGTACGCCGCTGACCGTCGTGTCGCGAGGTGGTTTTCATCGTGGGTGCCTCCTGGATTGTTGAGACTGGTCGTTGCAAACCCGCCATGAACGGGTGGCGGGACTGAACAAGACGCGGAATCGAAAGAGGGAATGCGCCAGGGGAAGTGCGTTTTGTTTCTTGGCGCGAATCGACCGGTTACTTCGCGTACTGGTGGTCGAGCAATCCGACCGGATGGAAACTCTTTCCGGGGATTCTCAATGCACCAGAAAGGAATGAGTCATGTTTGTTGATCGCAGATTCAAGTTAAGGCCGAGTTGGAAGTGCCTGATGGTTCTCGTCAGTGCAACGGGCGTTCACCCCGGATTGGCACTGGCCCAGGACGGCAAGCTCTCAGTGCGGGCCTCTTCGAACGTGCTCTACTCTGGACAAAGCACGCAAGTGAACGTCTTCGCCCATTTTTCCGGGCCGCCCGATCCCTACGCCTTTGCATCGTCGACCTTTGACATCCATGCGTCTGCCCCGGCGTGGAACCTCGCCAGCAGCGGCGCGATCGTCGGTAACGACGTGCTCGGCGCCAACGCGAGTCAGGCCCACATGCCACAACTCGGAACTTTTGCCAACCCATCCAATCCGTATCGCGTGTGGCATGGCGTCTTTGCGCCGCAATCCAATGTCCCCGCGCTCATCGAAATCGAAGCGGACCCACTCAGCTTTTCCGTGTACCCCAGCAATCTGACCTCTTCGTCGGTTCCATGCGACGCCACTGGCGGCAGCGATTTCATCCTGGTGAATCCGCTCTCCCTCGGGAAGTGGCGGGCCGCGCCTGGACAGGGAACCACGATTCAGATTCAGGACGATGTGATCGTGGATGGACAGATCATCACCGGCGAGAATTGGAATTCCGTGTCGGTCGGACTCCTGCCGATCGGGTCAAAGGGGCGCGGTTCGTATGCCATCAGACTCGATGATTCCGACTCCATCCTCACCCCGGATGACACGATCAACCGCCGGACTTGGAGCGGGCCGATCGTGCTGAGATCTTCCTCCTCCATTGGATTCAGTGGTCAACCGGTGACATTCACCGCCACCGTGCAGATGATGGGCGCAGGCGACGACGTCTACCAGTGGGATCCCGGCGATGGCAGCGACCCCGTCAGCCCGGGTACTCAGCGAAGCCGCGTCACCAGCTTGACCGTCACCTTCACCGGACTGGAGACCGGTGGCCATGCGGTCGGCGCCATGGCCGCGTTCAGCGACGGCAGCGTTCGCCCTGTTCGATTCGGCGGGTATATCGGCGGGATTTTCGTGGCCTCGGGTGATCTGAACGGTGATGGTAACAATGGCGCTTCCGACCTGATCGTCAGCTCGCTCCCGAAGACTTTTGATGCACATGCTCCGATGGGCAGACTCTACGTCGGAACAGAAACCGGCGTCTGGCGGCTTCACTATGACCAGCCGATCGTGGCAATTGTTCGCGGTCCAAACGGTCAGCCGATGCCGGCGACGATCGATTTCATCGAAATTGCCGGCGACTCCATCGATGCCCCTGCGGCGCCAACCTCATCGTCGAACAATCTGAGACAATTGGGCCTCGGCATCCACCATTTCGAGGCCACGGGCGTGCAGAACATGACCATCAAGCCGTCTCAAGGCATTTGAAAAAAGTCCAATGGTCGACAACACGTGATCGCCGGGCCGGCGCGACTTGCGCCGGCCCGGCGGCATTTTCAATGGGGCTGAATTCCGGGATATGATGGAACGCTCAAGGCGCGAGCCGTTCAGATGATGCAGCCGGTTAATAGAGACATTACGCTTCTTCTGCACGCCGCCGCTTCAGGCGAGCGCGAGAGCCTAGACGCGCTCATGGCCGCCATCTACCAGGACATGCGCCGTCTCGCCGCGCATCACATGAGCGGGGAGCGCAAAGACCATACGCTCCAACCGACGGCCATCGTCCACGAAGCCTACGTCCGGCTGATCGACCAGCGCAGCACGGACTGGAAAGACCGACTCCATTTCTTCGCCGTCGCCTCGCGGATCATTCGCCGCATCCTGATCGACCACGCCCGAGCCAGCGAAGCCGATAAACGCGGCGGCAACCGAACCCGCATCAGCCTGGCCGATCATGATGTTGCCGGGCCGGACCGCGACATCGATCTCATCGCGCTGGATGAAGCGATGAATGAACTGGCTGAAATCAATCCGCAGCAATGCAAGATCGTCGAGCTGCGCTACTTCGGCGGCTGTACGGTCGAGGAGGTGGCGGAGGTGCTCAAGATCGGTAAGCGCACCGTTGACCGCGACTGGCAGGCGGCGAAGGCCTGGCTGTTCCTTCGACTCGAAGGCGACGGCGATTCCGATGATTCTGCATCCAAGGATTCACCCTGATGGACACCGATCGCGCCCGCCGCGCTCAATCCATCTTTACGGCGGCGCTCGACTGGCCGCGGGATGAACGCGAGACCCTGCTCGCCCAGGCTTGCGAAGGCGATGAAACTCTGGCGTCGCGCGTGCGCAAGCTCCTGGCCGCCACCGACCGAAACTCCGACTTCCTCGAATCTCCGGCTTTGTCTGCAAGAGCATTGACCCACGCATCCGTGCCGGATGCCGTGGGTGATTATCTCGTCGTCGGCGTACTGGGCGCCGGCGGAATGGCGACCGTCTATGAAGCAGTGCAGGCAAATCCGAGTCGTCGCGTCGCGCTCAAGGTCATGCGCGCCGGCATGACCAATACAGACGCCCTGCTTCGTTTCCGGCTGGAGGCGGAGACGCTCGCTCAGCTTCATCACCCCGGAATCGCCCAGATCTACGAGGCCGGCAGCGCCCAGCTCGGGGATCCTTCGCCATCGCCGTTCTTTGCGATGGAGCTGGTAGCGGACGCCCTGCCTTTTACGGAGTATGCCCGTCGACACGCCTTGACCCTGCGCCAGCGCCTCGAGAAATTCGCCACGGTCTGCGACGCCGTGCTCCACGGACATCAGCACGGCATCATTCATCGCGACCTGAAGCCGGCCAACGTGCTCGTTGGCGCCGATGGACGCGCCAAGGTCATCGACTTCGGTATCGCCCGGGTGACTGAGACCGCGCCCGCCGGGGCCTCGACCCTGACGCTCTACAACGACTCACGAAAGCTCATCGGCACCCTGAACTACATGAGTCCGGAGCAGTGCCTGCGGCCGGCCGGACTCGACATTCGTACCGATGTCTATTCCCTGGGCGTCATGCTCTACGAACTGGTGACCGATCGACTTCCGCACGATCTGTCCAAGTGCTCGATTCCCGATGCCGTGCGAATCATCGCCCACGACGATCCCCCGCGGGCCAGCGCGGTATTCAGGGAGGCCGCGGGCGATCTCGAAGCCATCATCTCCAAGGCGATGAACAAGGAACGCGAGCACCGATACGCCGGCGCCGGCGCGCTTGCCGACGATATTCGGCGCTGGCTCGACCATCGCCCCATTGAGGCGCGATCGGCCTCGGCCATCGATCATCTTCGCAAGTTCGTACGCCGTAACCGCTGGCTGGCGGCCTCCGTGGCGGCGCTGGCCCTGTCGCTTGTGGCCGGAACGGCGGTGTCGACCTGGCTCGCCTACAAGGCGGGCGTGGCCCGCGACGCCGCGATTCAGCGCGAGCATGAGCTGGAAATCGTGTCTGAATTCCAGGAATCAGCGCTGCGCGACATCGATGTCGCCGCGATGGGCGACCGGTTGAAAGCCGCCGTGACGGCGAGCATCGACAGCGCGGCTCGCTCCGCCCCCGAGCCATCACTCGACGCCGCCGACGCCGCCAAGCGCCTCCTTGACCGCGTGAACTTCACCACCCTCGCGATTCAATCACTGAATACCAGC
>CAYXEY010000136.1:0-10320 GCA_964464105.1 uncultured Planctomycetaceae bacterium | reverse complement strand
GACAATTCCGGGAGACGCAACGAATGGCGATAGCGCCAGCAAAAAGTATCGCCATCGCCGCATCGTTCTTGACCCTCGTGCCCTCGTGCGGCCGTGTTGACTTCACGCAAGACCTTCAACAGGCCGGAGACGCTGTTCACCGCGCCACGGACTTGAATGCGCACTGGTCGCCCACCAACGAGGTGCGCTCAATTCAGCCGGCCGAAGGCGGTACCGTCACATTGGAACAAGCATTGGAACTTGCCCTCTTGAACAACCGCGCCCTGCGAGCGAACTTGGAGGTCATCGCACAAGCCAAGGCCGATTTCGTCCAGGCCGGTCTATTCAGCAATCCGGTGCTGTCATTTGCGGGCATGCTGCCCGAGGGAGGAGGACGGGCCGATCTCACGTTCGGTCTCTCCAAAGACATCGCTGATCTTTGGCTGATTCCGTCGCGGAAGCGCGCAGCACAGGCCATGCTTCAGCAGCGAATCCTGTCTGTGGCAGATACGGCGGTCGTACTCGTCAGCGAGGTGCGAACGAACTATGCCACGCTGCAATACCAGGCTCAGGCTATCGATCTTCAGGAACAAGGCCTACGGATTCTTAATGACGTAATAGAACTTACGGAGGCGAGGCTAAGGGCCGGTGAGGCCAGCCAACTCGATCTCTATCTTACGCGCGGGCGCCTATTGGAAACAGAACTGGATCTAATGCAACTTCGCGCTGACTATGAATTAACCCGCCAAACGCTGCTTCGACTTATGGGCGTCGCGAACGCTAGTGACTCGTGGAAGCCGACGCCCTCAGACTCTCAATTCAAGGAGCTGGCAGCCGACAGCGTCACGATGATAAACGCCGCCCTCCGGCAGCGACTGGACGCGCAGGCGGCACATTGGGAGTTGGAGTCATCCCTGGCCGATTATCAGCAACAGACGTTGCGGGTCATTCCAAGCCTCAACCTTGGTGTCGGGGGCGAGCGCCCGGAGCGCCGGGCATTGCCGGGTCGAAAGATTTTCGCGGATACAGCACGCGCATCAATTCGGAATGGCCAACTAACCGCGCCCGAGATTGAATCACGCGGTCAGCGAAATCAGGAGCGCCGCCAGATTATTGACCTCATCCTGGGGCCAACAATTGAGGTGCCACTTCCTATTTTCGACCAGAACCGGGCGCAGATAGCCAAAGCCCAATCGCGGACGCGTGAGCTTTTGCAGCGGTTTGAGGAGGCTGAGCAGCGGGTCATCGAAGGCGTGCGCTCAGCGTTGACACGTCGGCGGCTTGCAGAGGACCGTGTTCGTCTTTTTCAGGAGTCATTGTTACCAGTACAGGTGGCCGGTCTCGACTTGGCACGTAAGGCGTACCAGACTGGCCGGGAGTCCATCTTGACGGTGCTGTTGGCCCAGGAAGCACTCATTCGGACGCGGGTGAATTACAGCGCTTCCATCCGGGACCTGTCGACGGCAACGGCGAGCTTGGAGCGCGAACTATCCGGACGAGTTTCCGACGTGCCGTCGCAGCCGCGAGCGACACATCCCGTGGCGGCAAGTCAGACTGCTGGTGTTGACGCACAGCTATTGCCATATCGTCAGCCGTCATTTTCAGGAGATTGAGCCATGCAACTTCGAACAAGTCGCATACTATTGGGCGGGAGCGCCGTCTCCAGCGTCGTCATATTGGCGGGTTGTCCGAATTTGAACATCCTGCCTTCGCCACCCCGAGTCACCACTAGCATGGTGCGGGTTGGAGACGCCACCAGCCTGACCGTTCAGTTTTCCGCGAATGGCGTCGACCCCGACGGTGGAACGACGCGCTATCTTTGGGATTTCAAGGACGGGACAATCCTCGCCGACCAGAACCCGAGTCATACGTTCTCTACACCCGGCTTTAGACAAATTGACCTTAATGTTTTCGACGATGAGGGACAGTCAACCAGGGTTCAGCTCAACCTCAGCGTCCCATTACCGGGTAACACCGCGATCGCGGAAAGAGCAGTGGCCAATGAGGGAAGCGACCACGTTCCAGTTGGAACACCCGTTCCCTATGCGTCCAATCCTCCGGCTTCCGGCCCACATTATGTGGGAGCAGGCATCGCACCAACCGCTAAGGGCTATTATGATGAGGTCGTGCGCCCTGAAGTGTGGGTGCACAACCTCGAGCACGGCGACGTCGTTGTGTTGTACGACTGTACCGGCGAGTGTGATCCTGTATTCTTGAATAGCCTGCGCTCTCTGACAGATGCCGTGCCTCCCAGCAGATTTGGAACCAAGAAAATCGTCATTACGCGATACCCCGGCCTGTCGCCCAGAGTCATGGCGGTTGCGTGGGACGTTCAACTTGATTTCGCATCCTTTGATCAGGCTGGCCTAGTCTCGTTTTATCAGCGCCATGTGAGTCAGGGACCCGAAGACGAGCCTTGATGAGATAGCCACGTTGCCATTGTGAACGGGCGGCCGATTCGATCGAGCGGTAACCCCGGCATGTTTGATGGTCGCTTCGAAATACTCAGTCTGCAATAACCGGAGCATGAACAGTGAATGATCAAAAAAAGTGGAGATGGATTGGGATGATATCCGTAGCCGGCACATCGCTTGCCGGCTGCTCTACAGCGGACGATCAGGCCGTTGCCGACGCTATCAATGCAGTAGTTCAGGCGCTCGGCAGCCAGGCCATCGGTTTCCTGCTCGACCTCGGACGGCAGTGGTTGGCGCCAATTCTGTTGTGAGTCGATTAACCAGATTGGTGCGGCTTTCGCCGTCAAATATGCTCTGGATCAAAGCCAAAGCTTTAGTTTTGTCGAAACCGATGCGCGCCTGCCGAAGTGTGCCGAAGCACCGGTTGCGTGGCGTTACGCTCAATGGAATTGTCGTGAGGGATTGAAATATGGATCAAATAGACGTGATTCCTAATACAATACCACCGGGAATCGGCAGCGACGGGCTGCCGACCGAGACGCCACACAATCGCCAAGTGACGATTCCACTCGTCGTTCGGTCGCCCGCCCTCAAAAGCACATGCGTGACATGCGAACGCTGTGCGCGCGACGTCCCGCCCAGCCGCGCTGGGAGGTGCGCCAAACGCGTGGGCGTCGCGTGTTTCCTGTTCTTCCTAGTCAAAGGCCTGCTATGGCTGTTAGTTCCACTTTTGTGGGCGCTGAGCGCGCGGCAGTAGGCTCGTTTCTTGAAACCTTGTAGTCCACAAACTCGTGTTGGAGATAATGATGAATCCTGACGTCGCATTGCGCGTAGATGTTCCGAAACTTTCTCTTTCCGCTGCACTGAAGAAAGCAACGGCCGACTTGCACACCCGCGCGGAGAAACACCCGACACAGGCCAGGATGGTGGGTGGCCGCGCCACTTGTGATGAATACGCCGCATTCCTCGTGCAAATGGCCGCCTTGCATGCCTGTCTCGAACCCACGCTGCAAAAGCTTGTGAACGACGTGCCAGCGCTGCGGGGAGTCTTGCGGCCACACCATTTCCGGCAGGCCGCTGCTAACGCCGACCTGCGAGCCCTTGGCCACCAGCCGAAATCGGATGAGCTGATTCAAGCGACTTCCCGATTTTGTGAGCGGCTGCAAGCGCTTTCGCTGCGGGACCCCGTGGCACTGCTGGGAGTTCTTTACGTGTTGGAGGGAGCGACGAACGGCGGCAGATTCATTGCAGCAGCGGTGCGTCCCGCGTTATCGCTTCCAGATGGAATCGGGACGGCCTACTTGGACCCACACGGCCCTCTCCAGCACGAGCGCTGGTCGCAATTCAAGGCCTCGGTCGACGAGCAAACCCTCAGCTCGGCGGAACAGGCTGCCGTGATCGCTGCGGCATGTAAGACGTTTGAGGCAGTCTACGAAATCTTGGAGAATCTGAATTCAACACATCGGTTGGAACCAGCGTGACTCATCGAAATCCAATGGATGGCGCACAATCGAGGAGAGCACGGCTTCGAATTGAATCGAAGCCGCGCCTCGCTCAACATGTGAGCCGCCAAACGGCATTGGTCGAGTTAATGGCTGTGGTGATGATTGCCTCGTCGTGAGTGCTCTCCATGGCCAGATGAATGGCGGGAGCCGTGGTTCCACCTGTCCGAATGGGACCAGGAGGGAGTGCGCCCGTGATGCCCGTGCGAATATCCCGAGTATTGTGAATGTCGGTATCCGTGGGATCGGGCGGCATGCCCATGGCCGTAAACAGGCAACGATTGGTAGGAGTACTCGTACGATGGATTCGCAATGACGTAGCCTCCGCTGTAGCCGCCGTCGTACACACGGGAGTATCCACCGCTGTAGCCGCCATATCGGGTGTCACATCGGTGATCAGCGCGGGCCTGTGGCGGAGTGCTCACGATGACCATTGCTGCAATTAAGCTGCAACCTATTACTGCGACCTGGGTCAATTTCATCTTTGTTCTCCTTGGCGAATAAGATGTTATGGGAATCACGGAGCAAGACCACGGTGGCCCTACGCCTGTTCCCGCTATTGGCGTTAGACAACAATTCCCTTCCTGGGATAGGAGGCGTCAGAGATATCTACGGTGGAAGGAGGACGCCGGCGGGACACGCCGGGCGTGGATCTGTAGCAGCAGCGGATCAAGAATTAACGCTGCATCCGCGCCGGGATTCTTATCGATGCCACGACAACGTCTTCACGGACGATATTCTGAACCCGGCGGATGTTCATGGGTTTACTTGTGCGTTATCGCGCCACGAAAAAGTGCTCGATCGTGAAGAAACCATGCCACAAGTGCATCAATTAAATAGGGCGCCTTCAAGGAGTACAGGAAATGGACGATGCAAACGATGTATCTCATCGCAGTCGCCGACTTGTCGGGATCAAACCAGGGTTAAGCGGCCTGTCGCTGCTTATTGGCGCGGCCATGCTTTTGAAAATTGGCTGTACGACGAGCGGTACGGAACTCGCCGGTCTGCTCCATCCGGACTTTCAGCCTACGCTCGATGTTCGACTTCGGGCGACATCAAAGAACATCCAGATCTTACCCGGCGAGGCTACGCGTGCGCTGACGTATGAACCGGAGATCATTTCCGGAGACTCATCAAGGGTTGCAAGACTGCCAGGCTCGTATCTGGGACCCATCATTCGCGCGCACACGGGCGATCGCGTCCGCGTTCGTTTGAAGAACGAACTACAGGAACCCACGATCATCCACTGGCACGGTCTGCGTGTCCCGGAAGACATGGACGGCCATCCCCGTTTCGCAATCGGGCCGGGCCGTGAGTTCATATATGAGTTCGAGGTGCTGGATCGAGCGGGCACATATTGGTTCCATCCGCACGCACATGGAACCACGGGGCCACAAGTCTATGCCGGCCTCGCCGGTCTGTTCATCGTCTCCGACGCGGAAGAAGACGCGACCAATCTGCCCAGCGGCGAATTCGATGTCCCACTGGTCATTCAGGATCGCACGTTCGATGGGTCAAACCAGTTCGTGTATGCGCCGCAGGCGCGGATGATGGCCGACGGCGTCCTCGGCGACCAAGTCCTCGTTAATGGTCAGGCTAAATTTCAACTCCCCGTCGCCACCCGCGCGTATCGTCTTCGATTGCTCAACGGGTCCAATTCCCGCACGTACAAACTCGTTTGGAGCGACGCGGCTCCGCTGCATGTTATTGCGACGGATGGCGGCCTCTTGGAGGCGCCGATTACGAGAGAATACGTGACGTTGGCGCCCGGCGAGCGAGTCGAATTGTGGGCCGACTTTTCGAACTATTCCGTGGGAACGGAAGTATTCCTGCGGAGCACAGCTTTTGAAGGTGCGGACATTGGCATGGACGGCATGACGGGCGGACACGAGCAGCACGGAGGCATGACGGGGATGATGGGCATGAACGACATGTCAAATATGTCGGCCATGCCGAACGGCGCCGGGATTGATGTGATGCGCGTGCGTGTTGATCGGGCCGAGACCCAGACTCAGCCGCTGCCAGAACGACTGTCCACGATCGCACGGTATCTGGTTGGGAACGCATCGAACTCGGCCTCCCCACGAACGATTGCCGTTTCCATGACCATGAACATGGGTATGGGAATGGGAATGGGCATGAACATGGGGTGGGGGCTGAATGGCCGGACGTTCCGCATGAACGACGTCGCAGCGGACGAAGTCATCAAGCTAAACGACTTAGAGGTCTGGGAACTGGTCAACGAGACCACCCCGATGGCGATGAACCACCCTCTGCACATTCATGGCGCACAGTTCCAGATCATTGAGCGCAGCGTCAGGCCCGAGTTTTCAACTGGATGGGAATCGGTTCGGCGAGGATATGTTGACGAAGGCTGGAAGGACACGGTCCTGCTCATGCCGGGTGAGCGGGTCAAGCTCCTCGTTCGATTCACCGATTTCACCGGCAGGTTTGTTTACCACTGCCATAACCTGGAACACGCGGATGCCGGGATGATGCGCAATCTTGAAGTGGTTCCATAGCTTCTAATCTGACTCCGGCGCGTTTGCCGCGAGTTGCGCACGCGAGGTTCACGTGACCCCGATTCGCCGGTCGAATTCGATCTTCTTCAATGCAGCATTGATCGCGCTCTTGCCGGTTCTCCCGTCCTGCCAGCGCATTTTTAGCAATGACGATGCGAACGCGGGCAGCAGGACCACAGACCTCCGCCGGCAACTTGAAGCGTGCCGCCGCCAGCACGAAGCACAGGTCTCGACCAACGAGGTGAAGGCCTTGCGGGCGGAACTGCAACGGATAGGAAGCGTTGCGGACCTACAGACTCGCCGTCACGCCGCGATGCAGCGCGTCATGAACGACTACAGCCGTGGTGTCTGCCTCATCCATGGGATCTTCACGCTCAAGGAGGGCCACGAGAAGACGATAAAACCGGTCACGGATGACGACGGCGAACTACTTGAACTGGAGTATTTGGGATCTGGATTCCTAGTTCACGAGGGTGGATTGATCGTCACCAATCGCCACGTGGCTGAACCGTGGTGGAACAACAAGGGTGTCGCTCCGCTCCTGGCACGTGGGCTGGTGCCAGCGTTTATCAAATTGACGGTCACATTCCCAGAGCGGCCCACGATCACCATCGACCCTACCACAATCCGCGTCAGCGCCGAGGATGCGGATGTAGCCGTTATGACAGCCTCGGTCAGGGGCGTTCCAGTCCTGCCGCTTTCGCAGCGCGATCCAGGTGAACTTCGAGGCGAGAAGCTCATGCTGCTCGGGTATCCAACGGGGCTGTCGGCGTTGCTCGCGCGGGCCGACCCAGAAGTGGCCGCTGCCGCGCTGACCGAGGCAAATGACACCACATCGCTGATTGAAGAACTGAGCCGTCGGCAAGCGATCTCGCCGGCCATCACCCACGGGACGCTGAGCGACACTACCCTTAGGCAACTCATTTACGACGCCGTCACGACTTCTGGTGGCTCCGGCGGCCCGGTGTTCGATCCAGACGGTGAGGTGATCGGCGTCAATTTTGCCGTCCTGCGAGACTTTCAGGGCTCAAATTTCGGTGTGCCGATTCGATTCGTCCGACCGTTGCTTGCGCCTGACTTCAATTGACGATTATACGGAGCAACTCGAGCACTCAGGATGCGGAGTCTTTCCGAGTTCAATGAGTCATTTCTTAGCACCATGCGGCGGCAGGCACTTATCGCAGGGAAGGCCGCCGGGGGCGCAGCTGCCGCATTTGATCATCGCGTTCCCACCCTCTTCATAGACCTCCATGTCCGCCCGACATTCCTTGCAGTGGTGCTTGATGATCGTCTTGTAGTAGCGGTGTTTGGGTGGGCCGGTCCGCACCTTCACCGCCTCGTCGTAACATGCCTGGCAGGTGAAGCGCACGGGGGCCGGCTCGGAGGTGAAATGCTGGTGATGGCCCGGGCGCTGGCCAGCGCAGGCTGTGAGGAGCAGCAATAGGCTGCACGCGGCGGCCTGCGCGTATCTCCTTCGAGTGTTCATGATTGACCTCGCTTTCCGTCGGTCCACGATGTGAAGCCGACATCAATCCGTCGGCAGGCACTTGTCGCAGTCCATCCCCTCGGGCGCACATCCCGCGCACCGGATCTTGAGGATGCCGTTCTCCTCGTAGATGGTCGCCTCCGACTTGCATCCCTCGCACTTGTGTACCCGGCGCGTGCCCCCCATTGGGCCATAACGGGGATGAGGCGGGATCTTGACGATCTCGTCGTAGCAAAGGCGGCAAATGGTCTTTTGGCCAGGCGGCGTCTCGACCATTTTGTGCTTGGGCGAATCGCAACCCAGAAAGCCTAATCCCAGAAGGCCGGCAACGGCGCAGCCGGCGATAAGAGGCTTTGCACGGTTCGTGTTCATTGCATGCCTTTCTGTTGCGGCAAGTTGTTGCACAAGTGCCTCCGCGATGTGGCCGCGAATCGCGGTAACTCAAGCCCCCAAGTTATCAGATGCTCCATCGTCATTCTTTCTTCACGCGTGTGACAATGCACATGCGCTAAATTGACAGCTGCCCCCACTGGGGCTCATAAACCTAGATCATTTCTTCTACGTTCCATGGTAAGGCTGCGGTATGATGGAGAGGAAGGGGATTCGCCATGAAGCTTCGCGCAAGTCCTATCGCAGCGGCGATTTCAGTCCTTATCATGACTCGGATCACGGTCGTTCAGGCGGCGACGGTTTCCGGTTCTGTTGAACGTTCAGGAACGCCGCCCACTCCCCTACCGAATGCTCGCGTGACCCTTTTCGAGCCGACGCTTCAGAACTTCTTTGAAACTCGCACAAACACCCAGGGTGCCTTCACGTTCTCAAATCTTCCACTCGTCGATGTCTGGCGACTCGGGGCCTCCAGTCTGGGCCGCGAATACGTTGAGATTCAGGCCGTCGTAGAGGGGGGCAATTTTCAACACAATTTCGTGCTCGGGCCAGAGGTCCATCCAGGCCAGTGGAACATTGTGGGCAACACGCTCCCGGAATTCTTCGACGCAACTGACATTGCGATTCTACGAGCGGATGGTAAGGTGTTTTTCTGCCACGACACGATGAATCCGGTTGTGTTCGATCCGGTTACGGGCGTTAAGACATTCCCCGCAGGTTCTGGCAGCCCGCAAGGCTGCATGAGCAGCACGGTTCTTCAGGATGGCCGAATCATCATGATCGGCGGTCAGTCGCCGACCGATCCCGGCAATTTCACCAATGCCATTCCCTGGGTAAAGACCTACACCACGTCGACAAACTCTTGGCAGCAGTTGGCCAATATGCAGCTTTCGATCGGTCGCTGGTATCCCGGTCTCGCGCGACTCGCCGACAGCTCGCTCTTGGTCATGGGCGGCGGGACGGCGCCGGCGGCGGCGCGAACGGACACTTGCGAGCGATTCAATCTCGTGACGCAGACTTGGAGCTACACGGGGTCGATGCTCAACCCGTGCGAATTCCCGCCGTCCGCCCTGCTTCATACGGGAAAGGTGCTTGCGACTTGGTCTCCGCCTCAGCTTTACAACGCCGCAACGGGACAATGGACCGCGACCGGCAATTTCGTACAACCCACTCGCGGATGGCCCGATCATTCCGATCATTCACTCGTGGTGCTCGCGGACGGTCGCGTCATGGTGATGGGCATTCGACGACCCACTGGCACGACCAACTCGGTCATGGGCGAAATCTACGACCCAAGCACCGAGACTTGGAGCCTAACCACGAATCCTGGCCTCGTTCGCTTCCAGACAGAGGTGGCGCAACTTCCAGATGGCCGCATCCTCGCCGCCGGCGGCGAATCCCTGGTCAATCCGCCCCCAGTTCCAACTGTACTCGGGATTGTCAAATGGAGTGATCTCTACGATCCGATCACGAATGCTTGGCGCCGCGTCGCCGACATGAACTGGTTCCGCGAGTATCACGCAGTGACCGTGCTCGTTCCTGATGGCCGTGTGATCACGACCGGCGGCACGCGAATCAAGTTTCAAGTCGGACCAACCAGCGCCGACATTGAGGCCTTTGCGCCACCCTATTTGTTTCGTGGGGTCCGACCTCAGATCACGCAGATTTCGACTACCCAGCCGCGCCGCGGCGAGGCAATCACCCTGAACATCGCCCCCGCCACAACGCTGACCAGTGTTGTGTTGATGGGCCATAGCGCCCACACGCATTGGGTGGACGGCGGCGTTCCGCGGCGTCTCGAACTGGCGGTTCAGCAGACGGGGGCCACGGCGTGCGTCACGCTTCCGAGCAATCCGAATGTGCTGCCGCTTGGACATTACATGCTCTTCGCGATGGTCGATGACATCCCCTCTGTCGCAAAGATCATCCGAGTTAACAGTGATTCTCAATTTGTGCGTGGCGATTTCAGCGGCAACGGTCTCGTCG
Source organism: uncultured Planctomycetaceae bacterium (assembly GCA_964464105.1). Classification (GTDB taxonomy): domain Bacteria; phylum Planctomycetota; class Phycisphaerae; order UBA1845; family UTPLA1; genus CAYXEY01. Next base: position 44 of record CAYXEY010000136.1, on the reverse strand, counting down.
ATGTGTGCGACGTCGCCCCGTTTGTCGCCGTACTGCTCGGCTTG
>CAYXEY010000135.1:0-10332 GCA_964464105.1 uncultured Planctomycetaceae bacterium | reverse complement strand
AAATGCTGAATAGACAAGGCCGCCGGCGTGTTTGAGAGCGCCCGGCGGCCTTGAGTTAATTAGGATTCGCAATTCCGACACAATCAGCCGCGTCGGGACTTGAAGCAGTCGCGGCAATACACCGGTCTATTTCCTGACGGCTTGAACGGAACCTGGGTCTGCTTGCCGCATTCGGCGCAGGTGGCATCGAAGAGCTGCTTGGGGCCGCCGCCGCCACCGCCGCCGCCGTAACCACCACCGCCACCGCCACCGTAGCCGCCCCGGCCGCCGCCTCCGCCGAAGCCGCGTCCGCCGCCGCCGCCACCGCTGTAACCACCGCCACCACCGCCGCCGCCGCCAGAGCTCTTGCGAGTTGCGCGGCACGAGGCGCACCGCTTGGGTTCATGGGTGAAGCCGCGTTCGGCATACCGCTGCTGGTCCTCCGCGGAGTGAACGAACTCGGCCTGGCAATCCGAGCAAACGATGGTCTTGTCTACATAGTCCATGAGAAACTTCCTTTAAGTAATGAGGGGGGATGGAGGTGGAAAGGGATGGAGAACCCTTTACGAAGCGGAGAGCGTGAGGCGCGGAGAACCGATCTGCCGCTCGCGCACTGGCCGCGAGTCATTGACTGGGCGTTTATTCCACCCGGCGGAGGGGCGGGTGTCAAGGGCCGGTTGAAGATTGGGAAATCCGGCGACTTTTCAAATGAGTAGCGGAGAATCCCCGATGCGACCCGGGACCTGCTGCGACTATTGCGAATTGGAAATCGGCTATTCGGCCTTGGCATCAATCCCGAACCGCCCTCCACAGCCCGACATTGGACAGTTTACAGCTTGAGACCTGCCTGACTGAGCGGTGGCGCGGACGCCATCGAACACAACCGAAGCGGCGTGAATGCACAGTCCGGCCGGCGTCGCGGATTTGATTGAGGCGGACCAGCCGGACTTGCAGGGGGCCGGACACACGGAAGTATCAGGGGCATTGGTGCAGCGGATTGTGGCATTTATCTCAGCCGGACGCGGCTTGGACATTTGGCGAACGGGCTTGATTGCGTTGTCGGTCGACGCGGGGACGAAATCGTATTCCACGACATCGCGGCGGGCGTCCATCGCCAGGTTGGCGAGCTCGTCGGCGCGGGCGTTGAACTCGCGGCGGACGTGGACCATGCGCCATCCGTCAAATCCGCGCAGTTCCTTGATCGCGCGCTCGTAAAGCGGTCGCAGGCCCTCATTTTTTACTTTGTATTGACCGTTGATCTGGCGGACCAGAAGCTCGCTGTCGGCCTGGATGTCGAGCTTGCTGGCGCCGATTCTCTTCGCCTCACGCAAGGCATACAGAAGGCCGTGATATTCGGCCTGGTTGTTGGTCATGGGATCAAGATGGAAGCCGGCTTCGAAGAGCGGCGTCCCGTCGGCGTCGGTGATCGACACGCCCGCGGCGGCGGGGCCGGGATTTCCGCGGCTGCCGCCATCCACCTGAATCAATACATGCATGGTTTTGATGTCCGGTTGAAATCGCGCTGAGAATCAGGCCCGAAGCGAAGCGGCCGAGGACGGCATGTACAGAATTCGCCGACACGAATTGCACAGCACGGCTTCGTCGCGGGACATCACCGCATTGACCTGCTCAATATTGATGGCCATGTTGCAACCGTCGCAGGCGTATTCGGCCCGCTTGGGATGCGTGCGAACGACCTTGGCGAGAGCCTCGCCCTCGTTCTTCTGGGCGATTCGATTGAACAGCCCCAGCGCCTTCTCCGGAACCACCGACGCCGCTGCGTCGCGCTGCGCCTTTAACTCGGTCAGTCGCGATTTTGCCGCGGTTTCCGCAGCCCTGGCCTCGGCGAGCAGTTCATCACGACGGGCCACTTCGGTTGCGCGAAGGGTCTTGATCTCGTCGATCGACTTCTGCTTGGCCTCAAGCTCTGTCATCATGGTCAACACGCGCTCTTCCACCTTCGAGCTGTCTGCTTTCTCGGTGTTGAGCTGCGTGAGGATCGCCGAATATTCTTTGTTGGTCTTGGCTTCGTTGAGCTGCTGGCGGTGCTTGCTGATGGCAGCCTCGCGGCTCTTCATGTCGAGTTCGAGCCGATCGGCGTCAATGCGATCTTTCTTGATGGTGTCCTGACGTGCGGCGATGTCGGCGTCGATCTGCGCGATCCGTTCCTCCTGCCGCTTGACCGCGCGGTGCTTCTTGTCGATTTTGCCCTGGACTTCAGCGAGTTGCAGTTCGATCTCCTGCAGCCGGTGAAGTGCATCGAGGGTTGCGCCCATTCTCGCCTTTCCGCCCTTGGCGTGACTCGTTCCCATTAACGGGCCACACCGTGATTATGAACGCAAGGCCCCATCGGAGCAATGGGACGCGCGTTGCTTCGGGTTTGCGCGTGTTCCCACTGTCTGATGGGGCCGGATGCTTCAGGACGTTGCGCTGACGCGCAGTCGTCCAATTTCAGGGTTGATTGGCGTTGTGAACGCTACCGAACGGCCTCCACGGGGCGCGAGGAGGCTGGCTGGCTGAGGCGTGGTGTGTCCTCTTCCACACGCTCCGGACGGCGGGTCACCGTGTGGCGCGGAAAGAGTGAGCCGGGAACGTACACCTCTTTCGGCTGCAGGGCCGACTTGGCGGACAAGGCCCACTCCGCCACGCGAGCGGCGATCTGGTTCACGTTCCACTCATAGGTCGTGACGCCGGGCGTCGGGGCGACGGCCTGACCAGGGGCGAAAACGGCGGCGAGCCGCATGGAGCCCGCGCCAGCCATGTCGGCATTGCGCCGGGCCTGCACGGCCTTGAACGCCGCAAGTCCGATGCAGATGACACCGACGTTTTCAGGTGCGATCGGGGCGCGGCCATTGGCAGCCGGACCGACGCGCATCATGACATCCGTCGCGAAATGCTCCGGCGTGACGGGGCCGGCGTAGGCCACGCCAAACCGCGCGCATGCTGCCTGAATCGCAGCCAACACGGAATCGATCTCGCGGCTGGCCTGTTCAACGGCCACCGGGACGATCGTTTTGCATCCGCATTGGAGCAAATGCTCGGCAATGCGGTACCCCGCGTCGCTGTAATCAGGCGCAACGCAGTTGATCCGCTCCGCTGGCCCGGCGGCGCCAATCATCAGCACGGGAACCTGGCGGCGATGCAGCTCCGCTGCGAGCAGGGGCGTGAGTCGCGGCGTCGGACGCGAAAGCGGATCGGTCACGCAAACAACCAAACCCTTGGAATCGCGGCGTCGACCCACGGGCCATGCAGACAGGGACCAACCCCCAGATACATCGGGCGCGTGATTAAGGCGCTCCGTGTTTTTCAGGCCCGTGGTGATTTCCGACACTGCTGCCATTTCGCTCGGCGTGTCAGTGAGAACATGCGTTACGCGATCGTCGGATTGCGCGCTGCCGTCACGGCTGGCGACAAACGTGCCGCGACCGATCTGGCGGATCAATAGACCTTCGGCGGTGAGATCACTCAGGGCCTTGTTGATCGTCTTGGCATTGGCGCCGAATCGGCGACCGAGTGTGCGCTCGCCGGGCAGGCGACCGGTGTATTCGCCTTGTGTCACGGCGCGGCGAATGTCCTCGCGCAAGCGCTGAAACTTGTAGCTGAGCCGTCCATTGGCGCGGCTGTTCTCACCATGTGCATTCGGGGCAGGACCCAAAGGGCCTGAAGACATGAAATCCTCTCCTTGCTGAGCCACGCGAGGCGTCCTAAGTCGTCCCTGCGAGGACCAATCCCGGATCGGGCAACGCGGCATAGCAGCGTCGACCCAGTCCGACGGACATTCGTTAATCCGCCCCGAGTCGTGCCAACGAAAGGGGCAGGCAGTGCGAATGCCATGGGAGAGGTTTTCTGATTGAAGGTCGCAAGTGGGAGGAGCGGCCGAATCAGAGGGACCGGATAGACGCGACAGATCCGGGTCGAACCCGCAAAAAATCCGCCGCTCCAACCAATCCACTCCGATTATTACGGGTTGCCAAGCGCCGTCAAGGTCCGAATAAGATTCGTATTTGTCAAGGTGTCAAATCGGATGTAACGCGTTATTAGAGATAAGCTTGTGACAAAATAAGGTAGATTCTTACTGAGGACTTACGGCGCTGATTCCAAGTCCGGGCAGATCGGTCAAGGTGAGTTTTCCGTGTTCGCCACCCAGCCCGGTGAACGGATCATTGGCAAGCAGCATGTGTCCATCCAGGTCCAAATAGTCGACCAACGGGCCGATGTGGGCTGGAGCGGCGATGCCGAGTGAGCCCTCGATCATGCACCCGAGCATGACGTTCATCCCGTAACTTCGGGCCGCGGTGATCATTCGTCGCGCTTCGGTGATGCCGCCGCATTTGCTCATTTTGATATTGATGCCGTCCACGCACCCGACCAGCCGGTCGACATCCGCGGGCACGACGCAACTCTCATCGGCGATCACGGGGAGAATTCGGGTATCGCGCAATCGCTTCAGTCCCGCGAAGTTCGTTGCCTTGACCGGCTGCTCCACGAACTCAACATTCCAGCGGGCCAGCATGCGAGCGCGATCAAGGAGCTCGTCCTCGGGCCACGCCGTGTTTGCATCGACTCGTAGCGTCCTATCAGGCGCAGCGCTTCGAACAGTCGCCAGAATCTGCTCGTCGTTTGGCGTGCCGAGTTTGATCTTCAGGATGGGATAGACGCCGGCCTCGCGCACTTTCAACGCGATGGTGTCGAGATCATCGATACCAATGGTGAAGGACGTGCGCGGCATTCGCGTTGCGTCCAACCCCAGCATTCGCCATACAGGCGTGTTCAGATTCTTGCCGAGCCAGTCGTGCAGAGCGGCGTCTATCGCCGCGATCGTGGCACGCTCGGTGGGGCAGATCTCCAACATCGCGTCGACGATTTTCTCGATGACGGTGATGTTGCTAGGGCCTGGCCGGGATGCGAGAAAAGACGCAAGTGCCGGCAACGCTGTTTCCGCGGTTTCAAGAGTTTGCCCATACGTGTCGACTGGAACGGCTTCGCCCCAACCCTCGACGCCGCCATCACTGAGGCGCAGCCAGAGCGTCTGCTTCGTTGTACGAAGCGCCGTCGCCGTGCGAAATGGCCGACGAAGCGTTAGGTCAATTCGAGTCCAGGTGAGTTTCACGATGCCACCGATGGTGGGCACACCGAGCGGCGCATGCAAGTCCCGTCGGAGAGTGTCGAAATCTCAACCTAAAAGAGCGGAGCGGTTCAAAGTTGATTCGAGGCACGTGATCCGCGTTTCTGAGCATCCAGAACCGGATTGATTCAACGCTCAATAGCCGGTCGCCAAGCGGCTAAACATTGCAGGGATAAAAGGATACGGCTTGAAGCGCGATTCCCGGAGTTTGCCACTAGGCAGCCCCTTACAGGGCGGTTATGCTTTTGCCCTTAAACGCTGCGATAGGAGAAATTCGCAGCACCGATTTGGGCAGTTGTGCTCCCGGCCGGACAGCCGCGCTATCATGTCTGGCCAGCCGAAAGGGGGAGCCTCGCCCAGCACGCGCTATTTGGCCGCGAGCCATGCTTGTGGACAACGGCGCTAGATTTGGGAGCCGTAATGTCATTGCTACCAGTCAGTATCGTGGGCACAGGTAGTTTTCTACCCGGGCCGCCTGTGCCGAGCGATCGGGTCGAATCCATCTTGGGTCGGCTCGACAATGCTCCGCCGAAAGTAAAGAGTTTCGTCGAAAACCTGGGCCAGAAAATGCTGGGCCGGGGTGGAGTGGAGACACGACACTTCGCGGTGGACCCCGAAACCGGGGACATGACCCACAACTTCAGCCAGATGGCCGAGATCGCGGCGCGTAACGCGCTGGAGATGGCCGGCATGGAGCCGCAGCAGCTCGACCTGCTGATCATTTCGTGTCCGTCATACGATCAGAGCACGCCGCCGACCAGCGCCCTGTTGCAGGAGCGGCTTGGTATTCAGACGTGCGCAGAAATCGAAGTGCATTCCAATTGCAGCGGCGTCGGCAAGTCGATGCAGATTGCTTTCGACGCCCTGCGAACAGGCCGATACAAGACGGCGCTGGTTGCCTATAGCCAGTTGTCGTCAATTTATCTGCGAAGCTGCTATTTCAATCAGGCCAAGATGGACAAGGTGCACGCGGCCCTGCGGTGGATTCTCGCCGATGGCGCAGGCGCGGTCGTGCTGAAGGCTAATGAAGACGGCAAGCCGACGCACGAGCTTATCAGCACGTTTGTTCAGTCCGTCGGCGCCGGACGCCCAGCGGGCATGACCGCCGGCGGCGCGGCCGCTGACCTGATGAAGGCCGGTCACCAGATTCCCGAGCTGTATGGCGAAGGCCAGCATCACCTGTGGCAGGATTTCACCGCGGTGAACGACAACGCGGCGCCCTTGCTGCTGCAAGGACTGGTGAACTTCACCGAGCGAATGAAGATCCCGCCGGGCAGCGTGGATCATTACGTCGTGTCGATCCCGACGTCGCAGCTTTACGAGGATCACATTCCCGCGTTCCTCGACCGCTTGAACATCACCCGCGACAAGATCAAGTTCCGCAGCAATCGCATCGGCTATTGCGGCGGCGCGGCGACCTTGTTGCATCTCGACGAGATGGTGCGATCGGGCGAACTCAAGCCCGGCCAGCTCGCGGTTGTTCACGCGGTCGAATCGAGCAAGTGGATGACCGCCGGCTTCGCGGTGCGATGGTAAATAACTTCGCGATGCGCCGGACCGGCAATCGATCGAGTCAACCGAATTGCAAATGAACCCCAATCCCAACAGCGGCGGGGGGAGTGAGCCGACCGAGCGCCCGTATGGGTTGCGCGGGACGGTCTACACCCTTCTCTTCCTGCTCTTCATCCTCGGGCTGGTGCCGAGCGTGTTCTTTTTGCTGGAGCAGAAGGTACGCTCTGACCGCACGTTCTGGGACATCGCATCTCAATTCTGGATCAGCTTCCGTGGCCTGGTCGGCGCGGGCGTCTTCGCCATCGGTCTTGCTTCGTACATCGTGTGCTCGTTCTGGCTGGTCTTTTTCGGCAAGGGGCCGCATGTCGAGTTCGATCCACCCAAGGTGTTCGTCGCGACGGGTCCGTATCGCTGGGTGCGCAATCCGGTGGTGATCACGCTGCTGATCACCGTGCTGGGCGAGGCGATTTATCTCAACTCGATCGGCATCGCGGTGTTGCTCGCCCTCGGCCTGCCGCTGGCCCATTACCAGGTCACCCGGTTGGAGGAGCCGCTCCTGCGGAAGCGATTCGGCGATTCCTACGAGGCCTATTGCGCCCGGGTGAACCGGTGGCTCCCGCGCCCCCCGGCCGAATGATCCGCACCGTTTGATTGATTCCCTTCATTTGAATATTTGCGGTTGGCCCCGTGCGGCGTCGCGATTAGAATCCAACTGGTCTGCGTGACGGTGCGCGGACGGCATTTGTCTGGACGAATCTCTCATGCGTGCACTCGTCACCGGTGGAACCGGCTTTGTCGGCAGTCATCTCATTGAGCGGCTCGCCGCCGATGGGATGGAAGTGCGCGCTCTGATCCGTCGCGAGGCTGATCGCGCGGGCATGGCTTCGCTCGGGGCCGAGCCGGTCATCGGCAATCTGGACGACGGGGATTCGCTCAAGCGGGCCTGTCAGGGAGTGGATGTCGTTTATCACGCCGCGGCCCGCGTGGAAATCGTGGGCAGCGAAGCCGATTTCATGCGCACCACGGTCGAAGGCACGCGCCGATTGTGCGATGCCGCCACGGCCGCGGGTATCAAGCGATTTGTCTATGTCAGCTCCTGCGGGGTGTACCATCCCAAGCTGCTGGCCTCGGGCGTGGTCATCAACGAGGCCACGCCGACCCCGGAGCCGCCGCGCTGGTTCATGTACGGACGCACCAAGCTGCTGGCCGAGGAAGTCGCCCGCACCAGCATGCCGGCCTCGATCGAGTGGACCATCATCCGCCTGGGATATTTATACGGCCCGCGAAATCGCACCATGCACACCTATCTCGCCCCGGTCTTCCGCGAGAACATCGCCCGCATCATCGGAACCGGCGACAACGCGATGGCCATGGTCTACGTGGGCGACGCGGTCAAGGCGATTGCATTGTCGGGCACGCAGCCCGCCGCGAAGAATCAGATCCTCATCGCCGGCTGCAATGAGACGGTCACGCAACAGACGTATTTCGATGCACTGGCCGACGGCTTCGGCCTGCCGCGGGTCAAGCGCGTGCCGTATGGGCTGGCCTTCTTCGCCGGCTGGATTGGCGAGTACGTCGCCATGGGCACGCGGCGGATGGTCATGCGCCGCGCCGCGGTCGCGCTGACCGGCCTTCCGCAGCGGATCGACTGCACCAAGACGCAGGACATTCTCAACTGGAAGCCGACCACCCGCTTTGCCGACGGCATGCGCCGGGCCTTTGAGTGGTACGACAAGACCTACGGCCGCATGGCCTCACAGTCTCCCTCCGCCACGCCTTCGACGGTTTCCTGACTCGGAACATCGGGCAAGAAAATTGAATGAGCCGGTAACCGGCTCTCATCGACGGGATTTCCGCGCCCGTGCTTGCGATTGTCTGTTGTTGCAACCGCGGCAGCGACAAGTCCGCGCGGGGAATCGCGGCTGACTCCGGGACAGTGAGCAAGACGGTTAAGAGTGGTGACGATGACGCTTGCGTATGAGCACCAAGGCTAGCGCGAGCAGGCCGATCGCGGCCGGCTCGGGCACTTCGGTGACGCGGAAGCGGATCTGGCCGCTGCCCGTGGCGGTGGTCGGAACGCCGCCAAAGAAGCTAATTCTTGTTTTGTAGAAAAGCTGGTAATGCGACCCGGCGGTAAGCAAACCGCCGGCTGACAGAGGGATCGTACCGACCGAAGGCCCAAAGCTGGTGAAAACAGTCCCGCCGTCGCCAAAGACGATGGTGGTGGGAGTTCCGATGCGGTATACGGTCGCGCCCGCGCTCGCCGACATGGGGTCGGTGGTCATGTTGTAGTTGTAATTGCCTTCGATGGTTAACAACACATCCGTGCGGGGCATGAAATCGACTGAACCCTCGGAGCGGCAGAACGTATCGTTGCTGGTTTGCTGCACGCAGGTGTGCTGGATGGTGATGAGGTAATCGACGTAGTTCGCGCCGAGCGTGAATGCGTAATCGGCCTGTGAGGTCGACAATCCCATGGTGGCAGTGTGCGTGCCGAAGAACGGGAGGGAAGGAGGGCCCGCGATGAATTGACTCTGTGTAGTTGTGTTGTCTGAAACTGCAGTACCTAAGAATGCGTCAATTGGCAAGTTTGATCCGACAGCTTGATCCGAAAGCGAAAGGAAAAAGATGAATTCAATCGAAACTATCCAGAATATGATTCTGCGATTCCGACCCCGTGGGATGCCCCCCCCCCCCCCACGTTCGTGTCGGAATTCGAATTTCAGCACTTGAAAACTCATACATAATTAGATCGTACCAGCAACTCGCAAGGCGATCAAGAACTGCACAACGATTTAGTTTAATTGCGATAATGTCAGCCGTAATCTGTTGTGCAGATCAAGCCTTGGGCGAAACAAGGCATGTGGACGATAGCAACACACCGTCCACATCGAACGATGGGACGACATGGCAAAAGAGCTTCTTGTATCTACAGGATGCTCTCGACGCGTCGCTTCCCGGAGACACGATTCTGGTCGCTGGAGGAGTTCATCGACCTGATCAAGACACCGGAGGCGGACCTTCAGATCCTGACCATATTCCTGATGATCAGAGCGAGACTTTTTCCATAAAGGTGGGTGTGATAGTGAAAGGGGGATATGCAGGACTTGCATTACCTACCACGCCAAATGTTCGAGACCCTGCCCTATATCCTACGCATCTGACAGGAGAAATCGGAATTGCTAACGACTTTACTGATAACTCAGATTGCATTGTCACGATCTTAGGAAGCGGAAATCTCACGGAACTTGATGGTCTCACGATCGAGGACGGCCATGCAAGTCACAACAATGACGCAGGCGTGGGCATCGCAATGGAAGTAGCCGGTTCGACGCCCGTGATCCGCAATTGCATCATCCAAGGGAATACAAATGTCAACACGCTGTCAATGGGCGCTGGAATGTTCATCCGGGGCGATGGACAAGGCTCCGTCGATGCACAACTCATAGACTGCGAGTTCACCAACAATTCTGCGGCACGCGGCGGGGCCATCGCCGGCAGAAATTCCAGCGCATCCGTCAACGATTGTCTCATTTACCGCAACCGCGCCGAATTGGAAGGCGGCGGCATCTGGATGGCCGTGGAGGGCGAGAATACGGGTCTCTACCTCTTTAAGAACTGCGTCATCGACGGCAACACTGCCGGAGAATGGACTCCGACGTGCTCTGTAGAAAACCCAGTTTTTCTGCCGATCCAAGGTAGATGAAAACGACCAA
>CAYXEY010000134.1:0-10345 GCA_964464105.1 uncultured Planctomycetaceae bacterium | reverse complement strand
ACGATGCCGGCCCCATCCAACCAGAAAGCCGCGGCAGCTACGCCCTGCGCCTGGTGGTGACGGACCGCGCGATCGTCGACTGCAACAGTGCGTCGCACAATCAGAACGAGTACATCACCACCGTAAACGTGGGAAAAGTCTGCGATGTTAATGGCGACGGCCTCGTGAACGGACTGGATGTGCAGCCGTTTGTCACCTGCGTGATGACGGGTCCGTAATGGGTGGCCTTGGGGAGAATCACATGGGCCTGAATTCGGGACGCGGCGGACTCTCGATTCATACCGTAAGAAGGAAGTACGCCCGCATCCCGTCCGAGGTCAAAAAGCCCCGTCAGCTTTTCTGCAACTCAAGGGTCGCCCTATGGATTCGTCACCAGTTGAATGAGTCCGTTGACACCCGGGCCTGTGGTAATGCCGTCCGCTCCGCCGAGGCCGTTAACTGCCAGCGAATCATTGGCGACCTCGGATCGCGAGATTCGAATCGCGGCCGAAAGTCCCAGCACATCCACGGCGCCGCCGTTCGCCACGACATTGATTGTGTCGGCATTGTTCGTGCCATTCACCACGATCGCGTCGGCCGCGGCATCTCCGGTTGCGCCGCCGATCGTGCCGGCGAGATCGATGTTCACTTGAGACAGATCGGTGCCGGCCAGGCTGTTCACAGTCGCACTATCGACACCGCCGAGGGCGCGGAGGTCGAGCTGCTCGACGTCGTCGAAATCCATGACGATGTTGCCGAGGTTGCGGGTGAAGCGCACGCGCCCGCCATTCGCAGACACGTCGAAGATCTCGTTGCCGGCCGAGCCGTTGAACAGCAGGATGTCGTGACCATTCTGACCTTCGACGATGTCGTTCCCGTCGCCGGGATCCCATTGGAAAGTGTCATTGCCGTCCCCTAGGAAGGCCACGTCGGCACCCTGTTGGCCGTCGATGAAGTCGTTATTGTCGCCGCCGATGAGCACGTCTGCGCCATTGCTGCCGAGCAGCGTGTCGTCACCGGGACCGCCATCCGCGGTGATCTGTATAAGCGGCGCGAGATTGCCGGTGCATCCCAGGCTGTCGTTGCCGGCGTTACAGTTCAGGGTCAGGCTCTCGCACGTTCCGATGTCGAGGAAGAACGGCGTGGTGTTCAGCCGGTCAAAGCGAACGCGCGTGCCGTTGGCCGTGACGGTGAATTGTTCCGCAACGGTGTCGCCGTTCACTTCGACCGTGTCCGCACCATCATTGCCTTCCACGATGTCCGATCCGTGGCCGGGGTTCCAGATGAATCGGTCGATGCCCAGACCGAGCTGCGCGGAGTCGTCGCCTTCGCCGCCAATGATGACATCGTTATCATCGTCGCCGTTAAGAATGTCGACGCCGGCGCTGCCGGTGAGCGTGTCGTTGCCGGTGCCGCCATTGACCGTCAGGCCGATGACGTCGGCGGAGAGGCCAGTGGCGACAAATGTATCATTTCCACCCAGGGCGTTCACGGTCAGGCGGTCGTTGGCCAGTTCCGCGGCGGTAATGGTCACGGCTGCATGCAGCCCTGTGAGAGTAACGCCTGTTGCGCCGCCGGTCACGTTCAGATTGTCGATGCCGTCGGTTCCGTTGACCACGACGCTGTCAGCCGCGGCGTCGCCGGTGAGTCCACCGATGAGACCGGCAAGGTCTACATTGATCTGTGTGAGGTCGGTGGCGGCGAGGTTGTTGACGGTCGCGACGTCGATGCCGCCGAGGGCCTTGAGATCAAACTGCTCGATGTCGTCGAAATCCATGACAATGTTGCCGAGATTTCGAGTAAAGCGCACGCGCCCGCCGTTGGTCGAGAAGTCAAAAATCTCCGCACCGGCCGATCCGTTGAACAGCATCTTGTCGAGTCCTGCCTGACCCTCGACGACGTCGTTTCCGTCGCCGGGATCCCATTGGAAGGTGTCATTGCCCTCCCCGAGGAAGGCCACGTCGGCACCCTGTTGGCCGTCGATGAAGTCGTTGTTGTCGCCGCCGATGAGAACATCGGCGCCATTGCTGCCGAGCAGCGTGTCGTCGCCGGTACCGCCGTCGGCGGTGATCTGAACAAGCGGTGCGAGATTGCCGGTGCAGGCCAGGCTGTCGTTGCCGCCGTTGCAGTTCAGCACAAGGCTCTCGGTGGTCCCAATGTCGAGGAAGAAGGGGGATGCGCTCAGCCGATCAAAGCGGACGCGCGTTCCATTGGCCGTGACAGTGAAGGTCTCGGCGCCGTTGCTGCCGTTGACTTCGACGGTGTCAACGCCGTCGTTACCTTCCACAATGTCAGTGTCGTCGCCGGGGTTCCAGATGAAGCGATCATTGCCGAGTCCCATCAGGGCAGTGTCGGCGCCATCGCCGCCGACGAAGATCTCGCCTCCGCTGCCGCCGTTGAATATGTCATTGCCGCGTCCGCCGTTGACCGTGGTGATCTCGGTGTCGGTAAATACGCCGTTGGTCTCGTCGATGGTGATGACGTCGTCGCCACTCCGTGTGTCAATGAGAATGCAGGTGAAGGCCCCGCGATCGGCGGCGAAATCGATCATGCCGTCGTTTCCGACGTCGATGTCCAGGGTGGAAGGCGCGCCGGCGCGAAGCTGCAGCTTGAGCGACGAATCGGCCACGGTACCAACGATGTGCAGGCAGCCGGTTTCGATTCGAACCTGGTGCTCAGCGCAATCGCCAAACTTTGGCAGGCTCTCGCCGCTGAAGCAGAGCTGGAATGCGGCGAAATCACGCAGGTCGACGTCGTTGTCGAACTCATAATCAAACGGTTCGATGCAGGCCGAGAGTGCGGGCGCATCCGGTCCCTGCTGGCAACCGGCGAAGAGCACGAAGTCGTCAAAGCCGACATCGGCGTCGCCGTCGCCATCGAAGGGGACGTCCGCGAGAGTGGGGGAACTGAGGGCTAACATCAGGACCAGGCAACCAACCAATCCGAACAAGCGATTCATGATTCGACTCCGAATTCTGACCGTGTGCCGCTGCTTTAAGCAGTGCCGAATACGAGAGGAACGTTATCGGTCACATCACTGCTTGAAGCAGTGGCACACGCAATAGATTTTTCTCTAATTCAAATGAGCTTCTAGTTGCCAAGTAGACACGCCACGAATGGCGCGATGTCCGCGACGGTGACGCCGCCGGTCGCATTCATGTTTCCCGCACAGGGCGAGCAGGGAGGCGGCGGCGAGGGCTGCAACGAACGCACGAACCGCTGAATGTCGCGTCCGTTGCTCGCGCCGTCGCAGTTCACGTCGCATGCGTCGCATGCGGTCGTGCCAACGATGAACGTAATCGTTGGAGCGGCGAGGGTTGTCTGCGCTCGGGCCACCGAAGAGATTTGAGGCGGAGCGGCAACACTGGTCAGCACGTTGGCAATCGCATTTTCCAATTGAAAGGTGTAAACACCGGGCGTCGCCGGCGCGATGAAGGAGCCGCTCGCCAGCGTCACGCCGCCACCCTGGCCCACGCCGCTGATCACGCCGGCGCTTTCGGCGATGCCGCTGCCGGCCGGACGGGCCTGCCCCATCGTATTCTGCGCGCCGCCGATCTGGTGGAGATTCTTCTGGCCCGTCGCGCCGCGTTGCACGCCAATGTAGCCGGTTGTCGCGTTATTCTCGCCCGCATTGGAGATGCCCGCAGGTCGGCTGAACTTCCCCATCGCGGCAGGGACGGCACTGGCCGGGGGAATGTCGAACTTCGCCGGATTTGCAGAGGCCTGCACCAGGTCGACGCACGCCAGCGCGAGGCCCGCGTTGTTGCCGGCCTCGACAGTGCATTTGATTGACCAGTTGACCGTGCCGCCGGGCTGAACGATGTCGCCGCTTTGTGGCGACGAAAGCGACAACGAGACAGTCTGCGCCGATATCGGCACGGCGATGAGAGCGAGCGCCGCCGCTGCAATGCAATGAATGCGTGAAATAGTCATATGGCCTCCCGTTTTCGAGGGGTTCTCAATCCAGCTGATAGTCAGTGGGTGGCAGTGAATAGACAAGTCCGACAATTTTCTGGCAGGTCGATCCAACGGGGTCAATTCAACGGCACGTCAGCAAATCAGCACGGATGGAAATGCGAAAAGGGCGGGGGATCGACGTCAAGAATTGGCGTGAATTTGAAAAAAGAGGGGGCGTAATGGACCTCATCGTGAACCGTCGGGCGTTCCTAACTTCTGGCCCAGCGTGGATTTGAGGCGCGCCAGCCAGGCGGAATCCAGCGGGCCGTAGGGGCGGAATTTTTCGATCACCCCGCGCTCCTCGCTGAACAGCAATGCCCGGTAAAGCCCCAGCCGATTGGCCTCGGGCGAGTCGATCAGATTGCTTGAATCGGAAGCGCTCATCTGGAATAGCACCCGGCTGTCGAACTCGCGGAGCGACTGGCGATCCAGCGTGCGTTCCATCGTGGCCAGCGTGTCGGACCAGGCGATGACGTGCATGCCGACCGGTGGGCCTTCGCGGAGCAGGTCGGCGAACTGGCGATCGGTGGCCGGCGGGGCGTCGGCGTCGGACGATCCGAAGCTGAACGAGTCTTCACGCTTGCGCAGCACGCGGAAGCGCTGCACGCCATCGACAATCAAATAGACGCCCGGCCCATTCTGAACGCCCTGATCGATTCGCCGTTGCATCTCGGCGGCCAACTCGGAGATGACATTGGCGATTTCGCGAGACTCGACCCATCGCGTCTCATGCGGCAGCATCGCGGCTACAGCGCGCAATCCGCCGGACGGCGATTGCTCCTCGGATGCACCGCCGAGTATGAAGAACTTGGCGGCATGCGGCGGCTTTTGAATCGCAATGCTCAGCATTGAACCGGCTAGCATGGATTGCGAGACGTCGTCGCGCTGTCCGACGATCAGCAAATTCGCGCCGCCCTGTCGCCGAAGCGCGACACCAGTCGGCTCCTTGATGGCCACCGGTTCGCCCAGCCAGATATGCGGCACGGCGGCGAGGGCGGGCCATGAGAGAGCCTCCAGCGTCTTTATCGCAAGCTGATTCTGTCGCAAATCGGCGAGCGCGTTGCCTTCAAACACGATGGGCGGCTCGCCGCGCAACCCGCGAGTGTTCGCCAGCGACGCGATATCGGAGAGATAAGCGCTCTGCTGCTCGTCAGAGAGCCACGCGACCTGGAAATTGCTGTTGCCCGCGACGAGTCCGCCGGCGTCGTTGTAGATCGCCTCGCCCGGTCGCGACAAGAGTCGCGCGGCCGCATTCGTGTCATCGAGAATCAGCAGCGAATCCGCCTCGGAGCACTGCAACGCGATACGCACGGCCATCTGCCCCAGCGTACTGCGGGCCAGGCCGGCGCTGCCCGCCAGTGTCTGCGAGCCGAGCAGCAGGTGAATGCCGAAAGCGCGGCCCTGGCGAACGAGCCGATCGAGCAAGGCCGATGCGTCCTGCGCCAGCCGGTCATCCTCTGAGAAAAAGACCTGGAACTCATCCACGATGAGCAGGGTTCGCGGCAGCTTCTTGCCGGTCGCGCTTCGATACGATGGCAGATCCTGCACGCCGGCGGCACGGAACAAGTCACCGCGTCGGGTCATCTCGGCATCGAGTCGCTGAAGCACGCTCACGCCGAATTCGCGATCGCTTTCGATCGCAATCGCCCGCGCGTGCGGCAGCGCATGCGTGACATACGTCTTGAATTCCACGCCCTTCTTGAAGTCGATCAGATACAACTCAAGCTCGCTGGAGTCATAGGAAAGCGCGAGATTGGTGATGATCACGTGCATCAACGTCGACTTTCCCGAGCCGGTCTTGCCGGCCATGAGCGCGTGCTGCGAAAGCCCCCGGCCCAGCGTGAAGTTCTGGAAGCGCACGGCGCCGGCGTGGCCGATCGGAATCGTGATCTGCGTGCCGGCGTCGCCCGTCCACCGCTGATCGGCGGAAGGCACGATGGCGTCAAACGGCACTTCGACCCGGAAGGCATCCTTCGCGCTGCGTCCGACGCGATGCATGATCTGGGTCAGCTCATCCTCCGATAACATCTCATCGAGCGCCAGCGGGAAGTGGCGCAGCAGTGCATCCTGTGCGACGAATCGTTGACCATCGTGAACGAGATGCAACGCGTCGCCCGCGAGGTCTTCCAAGGGCAAACCGGTGGGGAGGCCGAGCCGGCGATCGTGCATGATGAGCGTGTGCACGCCGCAGCGCGAGCCGCTGCTGATGATGCTGCTGAGGCGGCGAACAGCGCTTTCATTCATATTTGCTGGGAAATCCGCGATGACGAGATATCGATAGGGTTCGGCCAGCGGTCCGGCCTGGCGGTTGTATTCCTCAATCGTCGCGAACTCGTTCCGCAAGTACTTCTGGATCACGTTCTCCATGTGACTGGTGAGTTCGGTCAGCCGTGCCTCAATGTGCTCGCTTTCGGTCCAGATGCGGCTGCCGACCAGTTGTTCCTGGTAGTCGACCAGATGCATGAAGCCGGCGAAGCTCTCGCCCAGGCCGACTGGATCGACGATGGTGAAGCGCACGCGACCGGGCGGCTGCGTGGTGAGCAGTCGGAGCATGGCCAGCTTGAGCGTATTGATCGCCTGTTGCCGACCGGCGCGATCGGTTTGCAGAAGCAGCGAGCGGCGGTTTGCATTGCCCAGTGCAACGGGTGACGAGTCGCTTGCCGGGCGGGCTGAACTCAATGCGGTCATGTCCGGCACGGTTGGAGAGAGTTGATTCCAATCGAATTGCCATCGGCCGAGCGTGATTAATCCTTCATCGCTCTGCATCCGCGAGCGATGAATTGAGTTCGGATAATCCGCCGGCGCCGGCGTGGACTCGTCGAGCGCATCACCGGCTGAGAGAAGCCGGCGAACCCGGCTGAGTTCAAGCTGCCATCCGTGCTCCAGAGCGCCACGTTCGGAATCGCGGCGCGCCTGGGCCGTATTCACACGTTGATCAAAGATGGCCCGCGCCGATGCGATCTCCTCATCGCGCTGCTGCTTGATCTTCGCATTGCGGAGATTTGCATCATCCACAATCGATTTGAGTGCTGCGTCGTGCCGCGCCGATATGTCGGCGGTGTGGTTGCGTTCCGCCTCGTCCAGCTTGGCCCGCGCATCCGCAAGCTGTTTTTTGATTTCGGCAGATGTCGCGTCATAGTGTCGCTTAGCCGCCGCTTTCTCGGGGTTGTTACGCAAAATCTCAGCGGCGCGGCCCTCCAGCAATTGATACTTCTCACGCTTCTTTGCCGTCCTTTGGTCTAGCGCCTTTCGCGCAAGCGCATAAGTACTTGCCAGCGGAGCGTATGTTTCAAGCACGCGGGTTCGCTCGCGCTGCCGCATGATCCAGCCGAAGATGAGCGACACCACAACGCAGGTAATGAACGCGATGGGGCCCGAGACGTTGAACGGAGGGGCATCGGGCTTGCCAGAGTAGGCCCAGGCTGCGAATCCGCCGACGACCACGGCGCAGAAGAGAATGAGCAGTACGTACATCCGTCCGCCAACGAACACGCGGCCGACGCGAATGTGCTCAAGCGTATCGAGTTGTTCGACGACGGACGCATGGTGCTTTTCGAAATCGGCCCCGGCCTCGTCGGATGAAGGCGAGGGTGGCGTCTCAACTTCATCTGCCACGGGTGGCTCGACCCCGAGCCGCAGCATTTCGTTCTCAATGCGCACTCGGAGCGATTCGAGATTCTGATTCGCGTCCGCCGCCTGCTTATCCGCGGCAAGCCGCTCCTTCTTCAGCCGTGCGCAATTGGCCTTGGCGACTTCGTCAGCCACGAGATACTGATGTTGCAGCAGCAGGTCGGCCTCGGCCTCGCGATCGACTGACACCGCTTCGATCCGTGTTTTTTCAGCATGCGTCTTTGAAGCGAACTTCGCGGCCGCCGACTTCGCCTCAGTCTGAATCGGCGTGGACTTGTCGACGCGAACGCGTTCGACCTCGTTCAATTCGGTCGTGGCGCGATTTTCTATTTCGCGAACGCGTTCCTGCAGCGAATCCTCCGCGGCCGAACGAGTCTCCTGGAATCGGTCCTCGACCGCTTCCACGGCCGCGTCCACAACCGATCGCGAAAGGGCACGCAACGCCGACAAGCCGGCCCGCTGAATTCCGAGGAAATCTCCGGCAGGCTTGGTCATCTCACCAACCCCGCCGCCATTCAGCGCGGACGATGCATCGTCGTGCGCGGGATCGCTGCTAGGCTGGGGTGTGGATTCCATGGCGGGTTACTCGCAATCGCGCTTGGCCTTGTTGATCGCGACATCCAGTTGGTTAAGGGCCAATTCCATCTGTCGAATGCGGCTCATCAGGGGGGCCATTACTTCTTCATCAAAGCGCCGGTGATTCTCGTCAGTCCAGGCGCGGCTGGTCTCCTCCCATTGTGATAAGAGGCGCTTGCGGGCGTGTTCAAGTTGTCCGAAGGCGGTTCTGACGCTCATGGCGGCCCAGGTTGGTCATTCGGCGTGTCTTTTTTCGTCGGCGTGTCGTGTGAAGGAGCTTCGTAATCGGATTGCAGGGGATTGGCAACCGATCCCTGCCTCTGCGGGATCTGTGACGCGTAGGCTTGCAGGGCTTCAAGCATGTGATCGAGTCGAGCGATGGCGGCGGGAACGGCGGCCGTGATGGTGTGCTTCATAGTGGTGGCCGAAGCGCTGTAGGCCAACCCCTCTTCGTCGATCCGGCGGGTCCAAAGCTTCACGTTGAGGGCTTTCTGCTCGGCTTCTTCCACGCGCCGCGTCGCCAGCTTGACCGCCTTTTCCTCTTCGACGCAGCTTTGGCGCCCACCCAGCGGGGAGGGTTGGAGCTTCTTTTCTTTCAGCGCCAGCTTGGCCCGGATCAGCAACTCCGCGCGCTTGCGGCCTTCCGCCTGCCAGTGATTAGCTTGCTCGGTCTTGATCCAGGTCTTGGTGCGCTGCAGATGTGCGTCGGCCGCATAGAGCACGCCGCTGGCGTCGTCAACGAACTTGGCCAGCGCCATTCGCAGGCAACCCAGGGCCTCAAAGGACTCAACCGAAACCTGTTCGCCCACGATGTTTCCTTATCGATGTATGTCAAACTTAGTGCTGCTGCAGGTAGTCTTCGATGTGTCCGGCACGCTGCTGGAGGAAATTCACATGTTGATCGGTGGCCCCGCTGAACCGGGCGAGGGCCTTCATGGTCTGCTCGAACTCCTCGGCGAACTTGCGCTGCTCCTGGTCCTGCCAGGTCTTATCCAGTTCGCGCAGCCGCGACCGCAGGCCGGCGACGAGGGATTGAAGTTCGGTGTTGAATCGAGACAGATCGCGTGCAAAACGCCGCAATTCGGATGGATCGACATGGGCTTTGGCCATGGGTGCCTCGATTTAGACGGTTCGATGATCAGTTTTCAACGGCCCGCGGGGCCTGCGACCGAGGGTCGAATCAGGCTTTTCCTGGGCCAGGTATCTCTAATCTTATGCACAATGAATGAAATCCGAAGCCCGGGAACCTTGGACTCGTCTCCTCAAAGTTCTCTGAATGCCGACTCAGGCAAACCAAAACGTGAGCGGCCGCGGAGCCTGGCGGCGTAAATCGGTTTGCGGCCGATTCCACCCAGGAGTTGGACACTCGGCGTAAAGTTCGTTCAGATCAGCAGATATGTACGTTTAAGGCTGGTTTCATTCCTCCTGAGGGGACTCACTTGAGATCGTAAAAGCGTGGCAAACCCTCGATCTACCCTTGTTGGAGTGCCAATAAACCAGTTTTTCAACTACGTCATGGCTTGAATCCAGGTTCCCATGTCCAGTAGATCATTGATTGAAGCAGCCTGCAATCGCAGGGCGGAGCGGAATCGACCACGCAATTCTGTACCGGAATTCTCGTGGTTGGCTTTTCAGACGTCGAGTTCAGAAGGAGCGGAAAAATGCGTTCAGTTCGTTTTTCATTGTTGTCTTGCGCGGTTGCCTTGGCGCTCGCGAGCACTCTGCATGCTCAGAATTTCAACATTGATCTTTCTGATGCACTCGACGCGGCTGACGGCCCGGCACCCGGGATTGCCTACGGTGCGGCCGCAGGTCAGGCTTGATTCTGGAATAACATCAACAACGGTGCGGCCGCGAATGCACCGCTGAATGACCTGCTCAACATTGCAACCGCAGTCACTATTTCATTGGACGGTGGAGGCATTGCTTCGTTTCCCGGGCCCAATCAGCTTGCGACCCCGGCCGGATCCGATGCTGGCAAGCTATTGGACGATGGTTGGGATCCGACGGGCCTCACAGGCGTCATTACAATTTCAGGTCTGGCGCCTGGTCAATACTCGGTTTACCTTTACGGACTCGCCCCAGACAGCATCACTGACCTCACCGAGTTTGGTGTTGTTGGAAGCGTCGAGGGCGGTGTTGTGAACGTTGGCGGTGAACTCGCCAATCTGTTCCTTGACACCAATTCCGTGCCCGTGACCCA
>CAYXEY010000133.1:0-10381 GCA_964464105.1 uncultured Planctomycetaceae bacterium | reverse complement strand
CACCATGCCGGCGTGCTGCCCAAGCACAAAGAGATCGTCGAGGACCTCTTTAAGCGCAAGCTCGTGCCGTTTGTCATTTGCACTGAGACGCTGGCGGCGGGCATCAATCTCCCGGCGCGAAGCGTCGTACTGACCACGCTGCTCAAGGGCAAGCCTCGCGAAAAGAAGCTCGTGCCGCCCTCGGCTGCGCACCAGATGTTCGGCCGGGCCGGACGACCGCAGTTCGACAGCAAGGGCTACGTGTACGCCATCGCCCATGAGGATGACGCCCGCATCGCCAAGTGGCGGAAAAAATACGATCAGCTTGATCCGCTGTCGAAAGACCTGGGCATCATGAAGGCCCGCAAGGAGCTGGAGCGCAAGAAGCCGTCGCGTCGGTCGACTGAGCAATACTGGAGCGAGGGGCAATTCAAGCAGTTGATTGACGTCGGACCGGCGCGGCTCTTCTCAAAGTCGATGATCCCTTACCAAGTGCTCATCTTCCTGCTCACGCGCACGGGCACCCTGCACGAGACGCGCGAGTTCATCCGCCGGCGCTTCAACGATCCGCCGCACCTGGCCAAGTTCCAGGAGCAACTCGACTTCATGATCGGCAATCTCGCGGCACTGGGATATCTGACGCGCTCTGAGGACGGAGACCACGTCACGCTGCACGATTCAATCCACCGGTTGCTGCAATTCCGTGGGATCGATCCCCCGTTTGGCGCTTATCTTGCCGACCAGCTGAATCACGCAGACTTCAACGAGAAGGTCGTCACGCTGGAATCGATATTGGAGTTGCCGCGGGCCATCGAGCGGCATGCGCGCCTGCCGCATGAGATGCCGCCAGGGCCGCTGGAGCGCGACGTGATGGCTCCCTTGATGATTCAAATGGGGGTGACCGCGGCGAAGACCGGCCTCGAAGAAGATGACGAAGAAGACGAATGGGAGCAAGAGGAACAGGGCGGCACGCTCACGTTGCCGGAGATGCTCAAGACCGCATTCGAGGCGAAGCTGGCGGCTCCGGAACCTGCCTTCGTGCAGCCCAAGTGGCTGGCCGGCGCGGCCTTCGCCGTGACCGATATCGACTTTTGGAAAATTGTGAAGTCGAAGAACCTGGTCAAACAGGAAGGGCTGGTGCTGCGGCATCTGCTGCGGCTGGTTATTCTTGCGGGCGAGTTTCAGACCGTAACGGGAGATCCTGACTATCAGCGGGTCGCCGAACTGGCCACGAAGTGCTGTCGCAACGTGGATGCCCGATACACCGATCGATTCCTTGCAGATGCGGAGAAGGCCTCAGCGCTTGCCGCCGCGACGGCTCAGTTGCCGGCAACAAAGTAATGCGTCAAATCACTTGTCGGACGGGGCCTTCGCGCCACCCTGACGGGCCATCGAGCGGTAGTATTCGTCGAGCACGTCCTTCAATTCAGGCGGAACCGACTCGGGCGGGGCGTCCTGCGAATGAGCGGCGTCTCTGGCAGTCCCCTTGTCACCGCGCACCGCGCCGGTCATTCCCCGACCCACACCGGCCTCAGGGCCATTAATGCTTGGTCGGCCTTCGCCGCTGTCTTCACGGACCTTTCCTGTGAATAGACCGCCGTCGCGTTGTGCTTGAGCCGCCTTGTGCAGCCGCTTGAAGCGCTCGACGAAATTGCGGGCCTCGGCTCGGCTCCAGCCCAGGTCACGCAACTCCGCGTCGCTGATGCCGCCATCGCGAAGCCGTCGCTCCAGTTCATCAACCGCCCGCCGGGCGCGATCGCGCTGCGGCGCGCCCAGTGGATTGCTCTTTCCCTCCCCGTCATATGAGCCATCGGCATTCGACGGGCCTGCATCTTCCGTTACGCCGTTTCCGCTCGACGGCGGTGTCGGCCCGACGGCCTCGGCAGGCTTCGGCGTGGATGCGCCAGGTTGACCATCCTTCGAATTGCCAACTTTGCCGGGGTCCTTGGCGAATTCTCCGGACTCGGCTTTGGATTTCGATTCACTCTCGCCCGGCTGCGCGTCGCCGGGTTTGGCCCTGGCGTCGCCCTTCAATTCGACATCTTGCGCAGGATCCCCGCCGCACGTCTCAGTTCGCGAGCCTTCGACATTCTTTTGTTTTTCCGACTTCTCACCGGCCTCGGATTTGTCGCCTGCATCTCCACCATTCGGTGACGAATCACCCTTCGACGAGTCACCCTTCTTTGAATCAGAGCCTTCCTTCGACTTGCTCGATTCGCCCTGGCCTGATTTATTGGCTTGGGTCGGATCGCCCTTGGGTTGCGACGACTCGCCGCCCTTTTCATTCTCCCCCGTTTTCTCCTTCGACTCAGTCCCACCCTTTGCGCCATCGCCTTTCTTGGCGTCCTTCTTGTCGGGTGAAATTCCCTTCGACTCCTCGCCTTGCTTTGAAGCACTCCCTGCGTCAGCGGACGGCTCGGCGTCGCCGGATTTTTCCGATGTATCGCCGTCACGCGGCGTGCCCTTTTCGCCCAAGCGCTCCATCGCCTTTTGATTCTCGCGAATCAAGCGGTCGAGCTTCGATTGAGCATCCGCGGAATCACTCTCCGCACTGCCGTCACCGGGCTGCGCATCTGAATCACTCGAAGAGTTGGTCGGCTTGTTCAATGGAGGAGACGACTCATCGGGGGGATTCTGGTCATGGTCGCTCGTGGGCGTCGGCTTCGCTGAATCAGGCGCGTCGCCTTCGCTAGTGGGTGCATCCATGTCCGCCGAATCGCGCGCCGCGCCATCCTTCTGCGAATCTGCCTCTTGCGGCTTGCTTGCTTCTTCCTGTTTCTTCGCGTCACTCGAATCAACGCCTTTTTCACTCGAGTCGCTGCCTGGCGCTGATGCGTCATTGGGCTTGCCGGATTGATCTCCCTTCTGCGGATTACCTTTTTCAGGCTTACCGGCCGCGCCTTGATTGTCCTTCTGCCCCGGCCCATCATTCGCACCCGAACCGGGTTGATTCCCATTCTTGTTCGGACCCGGACCACCCGCCCCGCCCTTTTGATCCTTCGAATCGCCGCCGCCCTTGCCGCTCTTTTCACCGGATACGCGCAGCTCGCACGTCGGCCCGCGCGTCACCTGCGAATCGCGCTCGCCGCGCAGATTCAACCGCGAGTCCGTCGCCTCGAGATGCAACTCGACTACATCACCTGTACGCGCCCCGAGCGTTGGCACGGGCACGACTTTATCGATTTCGATATTCGCTTGTCCGGACTGCGTATCGTCGAGCAGATTGACCACCCCGCTGCCGCGCGGTCCGCGGTAAGCCATTACGACTTTGGTAAGCCCCCAATCGTCGGTAATGCGGGCACGCACCCTGAACTCGTCATTAGCGGCTGCTTCAAATCGCGCCTCAGGCGCGAGATGCACAATCTCGGGCGGGCGATCGCCACGCGCGCGCTGGGTGTAGCGGATGGGAGCCGCGGTGGCTGCCCCGTGCAGGTCGTTGAATTGCACTTCATATTCGAGATCGCGATCGACGATCCACGCCGCGCGCAGCGTGTGCCGGTCAGTCTGATCAATCGTCATTTGTCGCGAAAAATCGCCGGCCGCATCGTGGAAGATGACGCGGCCGTCGGCTGCGGGGACGTTGGTTCGAACGGTGAGGGCTGCTTTGGAGCCCACCAGCGCGTCGATCGGGCCGTCCGTACGTGTGGTCTCCACCCGGTTCGAATACTCCGGCCAGGTGACTTCGACGGTATGGGCCGTCACGACGGGTTGTGGTCGCACCTCAATTTTTCGAATCTCGCATCGGGCATCGCCGGCGTGCACGCGATACCAATGGGTCGCGGCGACGTCGACTCCGTCTCGTGTAGCGGTCCAGGCGGACGATTCGGAGCCACGCTCGCGGGGCGGAATCAGACTGAGCCGTTTGCCCGGCGACCAGGTCTGTCCCTCGTCCGGGCTGAACTCGACCCACGCCTCCCGCGGTATGCGACCCCTCAGGGCCACTTCAAAGGCCACCGGCGTGCCCACGACGACCGAGGCATCCGGGGGCGGGGCGATAATATCGACCGATGTCTGTGTCGGCGCGGGTACATCGGCGCCCATCACGCGCATCAGCGAGGGTCGAACCTGCTTCGGCGCGAAAAGACCATACAGCCCGAACGCCGCAATGACGGCGATGACCAGACCGCCTGCCCTTCGCAGTGAGCGGTCCGATACGACACCCTGAACATCCATGTGCCGCACGGCGCGCGCGGCCTGAAACGCCAGGCCTGAGGTCACGCCTGCATGGACGTCGTCTCGTTTTCTCAGGAGCAGCGTCGTCGTAACCGCGTGGCGAAGATCGGGCCTGGCCCGCTCCAGGAGCCACGCCGAATAGAGTTGATTGACGCGACGGAATGCAGGTCGGATGATGCGGGTGATCGTGAAGACAGCAAGTAACAATCCTGCCAGGGCCAGCCCCATTCGCCGGACCGCTAGCGACAATCCGCCCGGAAAGAAATGATCGGCCAGCACAGCGACTGCGACGTAAGCGATCCCCCCCGCCACGATCAGCATGGCCCCTGAAAGGGCCGATACCGTGCGCAGCCGGGCGGAGGCCTGATCGATGGCCCGATCCACGACTGCACGGCTGATTGTGTCGACGTTCATCTTTTTTCAACAATAATGCGCGGATTTCAGGCGACGGCCGCGGGTTATTGGATTATACTCACGCAGGTGACCCATAATCCGGCCGCCGAGTCCCGAAAGTGCCGGGGCTGTCTGGCTTGCGGCATTCGCGATCATTTTTTCTGATTGCACGCTGTTCGCCAGCCGACTTGTATTCGAGACGGGGAATGGAGCGACTGCGCCCCAGCTTGCCCGGATTCCGGCGACCCGCAGTAGGATCGGGCCATGAAAATTCTTCTGGTTGACGACTCGCTGACCATTCGAAACATCCAGAAGTGCACCCTCAAGACCCTTGGTTACGAGGACGTTTCCGAGGCGTCGGACGGTGTCGAAGCCCTCAAGATGATGGCCGAGAGCAAGCCTGATCTGCTTCTGGTCGACTGGAAGATGCCGAACATGGACGGCATTACGCTCATCCGCAAGGTCCGAGAGACCGACCGCGCATTGCCCATCATCATGTGCACCACCGAGGCCGAGAAGGCGCGGGTACTCGAAGCCGTCCGTGCCGGTGTCAACAACTACGTGGTCAAGCCGTTCACCGCGCAGACCCTGGCCGAGAAGATCAACCAGACCATGAGCCGGGCCAAGCCGACCGAGACCGTTCCCGCGCAGGCCTGACCCGCGCGAGACCGCGCACTCGCCCTTCCACCGCCATCGCATATACTGGCTCAATGAACTTTGTTTGGCGCCACACGAACAATCCGCGCACCACGCGCTGCTGTTTTCGTCGCACTTCAACTCTCGTCATTCTGTCGACATGCGGCATTCTTGTGACTGCGTTGACCGGATGCGGAAAGGTCTTTCTTTCGACCGAAGACGCGATCGTTCGAGCCGACGGCAGCACGACGCTGGTGGCCAATGTGGAGCGGGCTCGGGTTCACGGCGTGCGGCGGAATCTCGAAGACGTCGAAGTCGCGTTCCATGCTCAGGGCCGCAAGATTGGCACGGCGCGAACTGACGACGAGGGTCGGGCGTCACTCGTTGCAAAAGTGCAGCCGGATCTGCGCGAGTTTCAGGTTTCATTCCGGCGGGACGGTCGCAAGTTTGCCCACACCGGCCGCGTCTTTCACTGGCGGCCGGATCGTACGATCGTCGCGGTCGATATCGATGAGACCGTATCCGCCACGCAGTATCGCCTCCTTTTGCTGACCGACGACGATACGTCGCGCCCCCTTTCGGGCTCCGACGCCGCACTGACCCAGCTGGCCGATCATTGCCAGATTGTCTACATCACCGGCCGTCCGCGGTTCCTCTGGGAAAAGACCCAGCGCTGGCTCGAGCGCAACGGCTTTCCACCGGGACCGCTCATCACGGCGCCGAATCTGCGCCAGTGCATCGTTCAGGCCTCGTTCAAACGCAAAGAGCTGGCCAGCATGCGCGAAACCTGGCCCGGCGCGCTCATTGGCATCGGCGACCGCGGGGCGGACATCCACGCCTATGGTGAAAACGGCATGCTGACGTTGCTGGTGGGCGGCACGCCGCAGGTCGATGCAAAGCGGCACATGTATCGATTCGAAAACTGGCAGAGCCTGTGCGACTTTTGCGTCGTGAACCACGACCTAATCGCCAATCCCAAACTCCTCCAGGCGGCGCTGGGATCAGACGCAGTATTCTCCGTGCCAGGATCTAGCAGCGCTGCATTGGACAAAGCGATGCCAACCCAGGCGGTATCGCAGGCGGGCGATTCGAATTGAACTCAGCCTCCTCCGCCGAGGCGACATTGCCTCTTGTGAAGTGGGTGCGAGAGCGGATTCACACACCAGCGGCTCGCGAACGTGAATCGCCCCGACGGGGCGTCGGAATGTAGCCACGGGTGGAGTGACGCGGCCTCATGCGTCACGCAACCCGTGGAAGCGGGATTTTCTTTCTCTTTGCTGCTCCGAAGGGGCAGAGGATGCGCTCGCACCGAGATGGACTCCGATGCGCCACGCGCCTGCGCACGATCCCTCTGCCCCTCCGGGGGCAGAAACATCGGGAGACCACCTCTATCCACGGGTTACGGTCGCTGATGCGACCTCCACCCGTGGCTACACCCCTTCGCCCCCGTCTGGGGCTGATGACAGGCAAATCCCGATAACCGCGCGGTCCGGGGAATCGGGGCTGCGGCGAGGCTGAAAATCTACAAACGCCCGTATAAGCACCCTGCGCGACTTCCGCGCTGGCCAGCGCGAACATGAAACTGGTCAGCGCAAGAGCAAATCCAACGAAATTGTCGGGGCGATGACCAGACCTTTCTTACTTGGCAGGTACTGTGAGCCACTGCTTATTCTTGGACGGAATGATGGCCCGTTCGGTTGCTGGCAGACGAGGTTGATCTGAATTACGTAGTGGTTGTGGACCGATTCCGCGAAACTCTTCAAGTCTCAAGTCCAGGCAAAGTACCATATCGATCGCAAATGTGCCGGCAGGAAGTTTCGGTTCACGGCTGACCTCGACTGACGACTTCAGTGGCTCGTATTTTGAAAATTGGGCCCCCTCCAGCGGAAAAACAATGCGCTTCTTGATTCGATCATTTGGCTCAACCGTCAGGTATTTTTCGCGCGGCACCAGCTGCGCCGCGGGCCAATTGGGTTTTGGAAGAAAGGCGGCGTCGCTATTCACAAGCCAGAGCCGGGTCTTATCGTAAGCCTCTCTCTCGAGCACCCATTGCTCCACTTTGATTGTCATATTTGAGAGGTTCTCAAGAGTCAACTCAATCTCAAGAGCCTTGTTTAGCTCTCGGTCGCATTTGACGTTGGTGATAAACAACGCCAACTTTTCAATTTGGTCCTTGGCCGCAGTCGGAGGAGGAGCAAATGCGGTTCCAAAGATCATCAGTGGAATTGCGAGCATGGCGACAAGAAGAACACGTAATCTTTTTAGCATCTCAATTCATCCTCCGAGACTTCGGGGCTTCGATTCGCTATTCGCCATTGCCGTTTTCTCCCCGCATTCCCGGTCCGCCAGAACGGCTGGCGTATGAACTTTGTCCCCGCACTCGGGACAAACGCCGGACAGGTTGCCGGTCAGGTCGTAGCCGCAGCCGCGGCAGAACAGGTGATCTGGTGGTGAGGAGAACAGGCGACGGTCGCGATGCCACAGCCACGCCGTCGGGATCGCGGTGAAAAGTAGCATTGGCCAGAATGGCATTTTGATCGCAGACGCATGAATGTCTTCGATAGGTTCGCGGATGAAAGGTTCAGGCCAATCCAACCCAAACCCGTACCAACCGTGCGCGAGGATTCCTCCCTTGAATATCTTTCGAGCATCGCCATCCGCGATTCCCAGAACGGTGCCGCCGGTCGTGGTGACTGAAAAAACCCTGTCTCCCGGCAACACAAAAATCGCCTGCCACCAGAGACTCGCGATCCATGCGGCGAGAATGATGAGCGACAGTCCAACCCCGGTCCACTTGAGAATGCGGCGGGCGCGGGAAGGCGGGTGCATGTCGACATTCTATCGGTCCACTCGCATGCCGCCCCCCGCTGCCGCAAGGGTTCTGCTTTGCAGTTTCCTTCAGTTCACCTCAAAATGTCCGACATGGACACACTGCTTATCTCCGACGCCGGCGCTGCTCGCACGATCACGCTTAACCGCCCCGACGACCTGAACGCCATCAACGACCAGGTCACCTTCGATTTGCAGGAGGCCCTGAAGGCGGTGCGGAAGGATCGCGTCCGCTGCCTGGTCATTACCGGCGCGGGGCGGGCGTTCTGCGCCGGGCAAGACCTCAAATCGGTTCAGGGCCGCTCCGGCGGATTCGATTTCGCCGAGGCCCTGCGGGTGCGCTACAACCCGGTCATTTCGGCGATACGCGGCCTCGAAATCCCCGTGATTGCCTCGGTGAACGGCGTGGCCGCCGGGGCCGGCTGGAGCTTGGCCCTGGCCTGCGACCTGCGAATTTCCTCCAGCACCGCAAAATTCGTTTCCGCATTCGGAAAAATTGGGCTGGTCCCCGATAGCGGAATGACCCAGACTTTGCCGCGTTTGGTGGGGTACGCCCGGGCGCTGGAAATCGCCTGGCTGGGCGAACCCATTCCCGCGAAAACGGCGTTAGAATGGGGATTGGTCAACAAGGTCGTCGAACCCGATGCGCTGGGTGAAGCGACACAGATATGGGCCAAGGCCCTCGCCACAGGCCCTACGAAGGGCATCGGCCTGACCAAGCGGGCCATGGCGGCGGCCTTTGAGAACACGCTGGACCAGCAACTAGACTACGAGGCCCAGTTGCAGGGCATCGCGGGCAAGACCCGTGACTATGCCGAAGGCGTGAAGGCATTCATTGAGAAGCGCAATCCGGAGTTCCTAGGTGAGTAGCGACAGGCTGATTGGCGTCATTGGTTCAGGCACGATGGGCGCGGGCATTGCACATACCTGCGCCGCGTCAGGGTTTAACGTGGCGACGCTGGATGTGTCGCCCAGCCTGGTCGAATCGGCCTATGGCAAGATCCGCGAGCGGCTCGAAGAGCGCGTGGCCAAGGGCAAGCTCCCCCGCCATGAGAAGGATGCCATCGTCTCGCGATTGGCCATCGCCAAATCAATGAGCGATTTCGCCGACGCCGAATGCGTCATTGAAGCGGTCCCCGAAGATTTGGCGCTGAAGCGCAATACCTTCAAGCAGCTGGAAGCCGCGGTCAATCCGCGCACCTTGCTGGCGACAAATACATCCTGCCTCTCGATTGCCAAGATCGCCGAAGCGCTCAAGGAACCGGGGCGATTCGTCGGCATGCACTTCTTCAACCCGGCGCCGGTCATGAAGCTGGTCGAAATCGTCCGCGGACCCGCGACGAGCGATCAGGCCTTCGTGGACGCGCGGGCGATTTGCTACAAGCTGGATAAGACAGCGGTCAAGGTGAAGGACTCGCCCGGATTCATCGGCAATCGCGTGAATCGCCCGTTCTACCTGGAGGCGCTGCGCCTGCTGGAGACCGGCGAGGCGGACATTCGTTCGATCGACGCAGCAATGAAACAGGTCGGCGGCTTCAAGATGGGCCCGTTCGAATTGCTGGACCTCATCGGACTGGATGTGAATCTCAGCGTGACCACCAGCGTGTGGGAGGACTTCGGCAAGCCGTCGCGGCTCGCGCCGAATGCCATTCAGCAAAAGCTCGTGGCTGAAGGTCATCTGGGCCGCAAGACGAGCCGCGGCTTCCTGGATTACTCCGGAAAGGAGCCGATGCCGGCCTTCGAGACCAAGGTGAAGGATTCGTCCGGCTGGTCGCCGTCGCCGGCCCTGAAGGAGTTTGCCGCTGCGTTGTCCAAGCCGGCCGACCGTGCCCTGTGGATCTATTCGCGGATTATCATGGCGGTGATCAACGAAGCCGGCATGGCGGCGGATACGATCGCCCTGCCACGCGACGTGAACCTGACCATGGAGCTGGGCTTCAACTATCCCGAAGGCCCGCTGGCCACGGCCGATTTCGTGGGGCTGGACATCATTCAGCGACTTCTGGCCGACTGTTATCGCGAATCCGGCAACGACTCGCGCTACGCGCCGAACGCCCTGCTGGATCGCCATGTTGCCGCCGGTGAACTCGGCGAGAAGAGCGCCCACGGTTTTCTATATCACGCTCTTTAATAAGTACGGTGCCCCCGCTGTCAATTCGGCGCGGCAGGTGTGACGCCCTGCACGGCCCGTTATTTGTTGCTGACGCACATCGATTGTGTTCAGGCGCGACATGGGTGCGCCGCGACCTTGCAATTTGCCTGACTGATTCCGACAAAAATAACAACAAGCAGATCAATTGTTTCGCCGATCGCCGTCGGCATTACAGCTCTGTAATGCGCATCGACACTTTCATTAAGATCGTTGTATCAA
>CAYXEY010000132.1:0-10418 GCA_964464105.1 uncultured Planctomycetaceae bacterium | reverse complement strand
CTACACCGCGCCCGTCGGCGGCGTCTACTTGCCCGTCATCGTGCGTCAGTGATCGGTCCTCACTATCCACTACAGCCGTGGTGCGCGGCCCGCGCCACGGCTGTAGTTTGTGTCTCGCTTGCGCGCCAACTCTGCGCGCGACTATTGCACTATTGGACTATCGCACTATCACCCTACATCCTGAACACGCCATACGCCGTTTGCTCGATGGGCGCATTCAGCGCCGCGCTCAACGCCAGGCTGATAACGCGCCGGGTCTCGATCGGGTCTAGAATCCCGTCGTCCCACAATCGCGCCGTCGAATAATACGGGCTGCCTTCACGCTCGTACTTCTCCAGAATCGGCTGTTTGAACTCCAGCTGTTGTTGCTCCGTCAACAGCGTTTGCTTCGCGCGCGCCAGCTGCTCCTGCTTCACCGTCAACAGCACATTCGCCGCCTGCTCGCCGCCCATCACGCTGATCCGCGCATTGGGCCACATCCACAGGAACCGCGGCTGGTAGGCCCGGCCGCACATGCCGTAATTGCCCGCCCCATACGAGCCGCCGATGATCACCGTGAACTTCGGCACGCGGGCGTTCGACACTGCGGCCACCATTTTGGCCCCATCTTTCGCGATGCCCCCGGCCTCGAACTGCCGGCCGACCATGAAGCCGGTGATATTCTGCAGGAACACCAGCGGCACGGCCCGCTGGCTGCACAGCTCGATGAAGTGCGCCGCCTTCTGCGCGCTCTCGGAAAACAGCACCCCGTTGTTGCCGATGATTCCGACTGGATAGCCCCAGATGTGCGCAAACCCGCAGACCAGCGTCGAACCGTAGAGCGCCTTGAACTCGTGGAAACGGCTGCCATCGACGATCCGCGCGATGATCTCACGCACGTCGTACGGCTTGCGGATGTCCTTCTGAATCACGCCGTAGATTTCATGCGCGGGATAGAGCGGATCCTCCGCCGGCACGGTGCGAATCGCCTGCTTCGGACGCTCGTTCAGGTTTTCGACAATATGGCGCGTGATCGCCAAAGCATCCTCATCGTTGGCCGCATAGTGATCGGTCACGCCGCTGGTGCGGCAATGCACGTCGGCCCCGCCCAGTTCCTCGGCGGTCACTTCCTCGCCCGTGGCCGCCTTCACCAGCGGCGGGCCGCCGAGAAAGATCGTGCCCTGGTTCCGCACGATCACCGACTCATCGCTCATCGCGGGCACATACGCCCCGCCCGCGGTGCACGAGCCGAGCACCACCGCGATCTGCGGAATGCAGCTCGCGCTCATCCGCGCCTGGTTGTAGAAGATGCGACCGAAGTGCTCGCGATCGGGAAACACCTCCGCCTGCAAGGGCAGAAACGCCCCGCCGGAATCGACGAGATAAATCGCGGGCAGATTGTTCTCCTCCGCGATCTCCTGTGCCCTTAGGTGCTTCTTCACCGTGATCGGGTAATAGGTGCCGCCCTTCACCGTGGCATCATTCGCCACGATTACGCACTCGCGGCCCTTCACCCGGCCGATGCCGGTCACCATGCCGGCGCCAGGCGCGTCGTTGTCGTACAGGTCCAACCCCGCGAGCGGGCTGAACTCGAGGAACGGACTGTCGGGGTCGATCAACCGATCGATGCGATCGCGCACGAAAAGCTTGCCGCGCTTGCGGTGCTTCTCCACCGCCGCCGCGCCGCCGCCCTGCTTGACCTGTTCGATCCGGCCGCGAAGCTCGCCCAGGAGCGACTCCATATGCCGCCGGTTTTCGTCGAAAACGGCATCCGCCGTGTTGAGCTTGGATTGAATGATGTCCATGCGGGGCCTCGGTCCTGCATTTTGCAGTGGCCCCAATGTAAGGCCGCCCGTCATCAGGGGATAGGCCGCCGCCATCAATTCGGCCAATGGCGACATTTATCGGTCGGAGGTCGCAGGTTTGCGAGATTCGGCCGGGGGTGGTGGCGTATAATTCGAAGCGAGCCACCGACAAAGGCAAAGCCGCCCGTCCGACCCGGCGATGGAAGAACATGACCCGAGTTGTGTAGTCGTACAGAGCCGGGCCGTCCTTATCCCGGTTGGCACGCGGGGAACCTGTGTCGCAGCGCAAGCCGGCGAAGATCGGAGTGGAGAGAATGGCGCGGGGGAATCCTGTACTTCTGATCGCAGCGCTCACCGCCTGCATGGCCACGCGGCCAGTGCGCGCCGCCACCGATGCCGGTCCTTTCGCCAAAGGCTCGAACCCGCACACGCTTTACCTCCGCGCCGGTGATATCGACCTCACCCAGCGCCCCAGCCTTCTGACCAGCGATGCCCCGCTTTCGTCAGATGTCCATTACATCATTCACCTCGACGGCCCCATGACGCCGCAGCGCCGCACGGCCCTTGAGCAAGCCGGCGTGCAGCTCGGCGAATATTTACCCATGTATTCGTATATCTGTGCCGCGCCCGGCGTGAAACCGACCGACCTGACCAAGCTCGGCTTCGTGCACTGGCTCGGCGATTTCGACCCAGACTGGCGCGTCGCCCCCGACATCGGCACGCTTCAATTCCAGTCCGACGAGCGCAAGGCCGTTGCCGCGGCCAACCGTGTACGCGTGGCGATCGAACTGCTGCCTGGCGCGACGGCCGATCGCACCATCAACAAACTCGCATCGCTCCAATCGCTCGTGCTGGCCATCGAGCCGGTCGGCGAGTCCATGTTCATCGCCGCGGAAATGACCGCGACGAAGGTGAACGACTTGAAGGATGTGCCCGACATTCTCTTCGTCGAAGAATCCGACGAGCCGCAGCCGCGCGATCATTCGGCCAATTGGATCGGTCAATCAAACGTGCTGGACAGCATGTCGATCTGGAACGCCGGATTGACGGGCACTGGCCAGATCGTCGGCATCATCGATTGGAGCCTGGTGCCTGCGCACTGCTGTTTCAGTGACGTCAACCCGATCGGCCCTTTGCACCGCAAAATCCTTGCATATCTCCCCAGCGTGCCCGGCGGGCCCGGCAGTTTTGCCGACCACGGCACGACCGTCGCCAGCATCCTTGCCGGCGAGGCCCCGGGGCAGGGTGATCCAAACTTCCGTGGTGTTGCGTATAACGCCAAGATTGTTTTTCACGATATGAACCAGGGCGTGGTCGGTGGAAGCGGTACACCCGACTTGCTGCGCAACACGCTCACCGCCGCACACAACGCCGGCGCCCGCCTGCACAACAACAGTTGGGGCAGCGCGTCGGTTACGAACTACACCAACTGGTGTCGCGACGTTGACATCTTCACCCGCACGTTCGAAGACGACATCGTCTTGTTCGCCGTCAACAACGTCTCACCTCCGCCCTCCATTCAGACCAGCACGAACCCGGACAACTCCAAGAATTGTCTCGCGGTCAGTGCGGCGGGCGACAGCCCCAATCAGGACAACGCCTGCCTCAATGGAGGAAGTCCCATCGGTGCGCAGGGACCCACGACTGACGGGCGCCGAAAGCCCGAGGTGATGGGAGTGGGATGTGGCATCACCAGCGCGAACTACAACTCGGCCTGTTCCCTCGCGGGTACCGGCCCGGCCACCTCCTGGGCGACGCCGGCCGCAGCGGGTCTGGCCGTGCTCAATCGGCAATACTTCATCGATGGTTACTACCCCACCGGCGCGCCGGTGCCGGCAAACACGATCACACCGACGGGCGCGCTGCAGCGGGCCATGCTTTGTAATACATCAGTCGATTTGACGGCCATTGCCGATTATCCGAGCCTGCGCGAGGGGTGGGGCCGCATACTTCTGAACAATTCGCTCTACCTCGCCGGTGATTCCCGCAAGCTCCTCTTCCGCGATAAGCGCAATGCCGCGGGGCTGTCCACGGGACAATCCGACACCGTGACCGTGACCGTGGTCGGCGGCGTGGAGTCACTCAAGATCACCCTCGTCTGGACCGACATCGCCGCGGCGGCCTTGTCGACCTTTACGCCGGTCAACAACCTCGATCTCGTGGTGACTGCGCCGAACGCCTCGGTCTATAAGGGCAACGTCTTCGTCGGCGGACAGTCCGCCACTGGCGGCGCAGCCGACGATCGCAACAATGTCGAACAGGTTTTGCTGAACACGCCGCTGGCTGGAAACTACACCATTCAGATCAACGCCACCGCTGTGAACAGCGAACTGCAGGGTTACGCCCTCGTGGTCACCGGCGACATTATTCCCTTCGAGTGCGGCGCAATCCTCAAGGGCGACGTCAATCTCGACGGCACCGTCAATGGCCGCGACATTCAGCCATTCGTCAACGTCATGACCACGTTCAGCCATGTGATCGTCAATGCAGCGGGCTGCGCGGCCGACATCGGCGGCGGCGAAGACGCCTGCTCGCCTGACGGACTGGTCGATTCATCCGACCTGCCGGGCTTCATTTCCCATCTGCTGACCGCCGGCTGCCCCTGACGATGTAACCGGCACGATTTCCACGCTCTCATTGCAGTCGCGACACGCCGCGCCGCCGATCTAATCGATGCGGGGGCCGTCGTTTGACGTTCCTCCTATAATGTGCCGGAGGCGTTCGGCCCTGCTGCGGGGGCATGCAGCCCGAGGCGCATACAGCAGTCAGTTCAAGACTGGAGGACGACATGACGAGCCATTCAGTCACCAGGATTGCCATGTTCGCGGTGCTGGGAACGTGCATTGCCAGCCCCGTGACCCATGCCCAAATCGACAAGCGGGTGAATACCGGCAACTCGAACTCAGGCCGATTGCACGATGCCAACCCGGCCGTCGGATCAGGCGGAATCAACCTCGCCCGTCCGACCTACGATCTCGGTGGCCGGTCGGATGCCATCATCACCGGAAATGTCAGGGGCCTGGGGAGTTTTCAAGGCAACTCGCCGCTTCTGCAGAACAACGCCTTCCGTGCCTCGCTGGGATCGACGTCGCTTTCGAACTTCCAGCGCCAGTCGGTGGGCATTTCCGACGTGCTCTCCAACCAGACCTACTCACCGGGCTACTTCTACGACACGCAGCGCACGATCTCGGATATTACAGACATTCGTCGCGGATGGAATCAGCCGGGTTCGTCGACCCTGAGGACCTATTCCCTGACGCCGGATCGCGGCGGCGGAATCGGCGAAAGTTCCATCGACCTCGGGGTGCGCGACTACACCGACCGCCGCGTAAACATGCCCGATCCGAGCATGACCTCAAGCCATCAAACCGTGGGTGATCCGCGCCCGCTCAGCATGGCGCCCCTCTATTTCGATCAGGCCGCGGCCTCGTCAATCTTCGGTCCGCCGGCCGCCCGATCCGGTGTCTTCGAACAAATGGCCGAGCGCCGTGCCGCCCGGCGCGATTTGGTCAATCGCATGGCCAATGATCTGCAGAAAACCCGGCTTGAAGATGAGCTAAAGCTTCGCGATTCCGGCTACGCCACGCCCCCGCCGGCTCAACCGGCTCCCGTCACCGAGGCCATGCCGCCCTCGAT
Organism: uncultured Planctomycetaceae bacterium; assembly: GCA_964464105.1. Taxonomy (GTDB): domain Bacteria; phylum Planctomycetota; class Phycisphaerae; order UBA1845; family UTPLA1; genus CAYXEY01. Next base: position 4,998 of record CAYXEY010000132.1, on the reverse strand, counting down.
CGCCTCCATACAAGTCACCGGCGATGAGACGCCCGTCGCGCCACGCGGACCCGATCCATTTGCCGAAATGGCGACCGCCGTTCGAACCGCGCAGGCCACCGGTCAGCCGCTGCTTGGTTTTAGAGCGCGATCCCCAAAGGATGATGCAGGCACGTCTCCGGATCTTCCCGAGGCAACGCCCTCGGATGACAAAAAGGCGCCGACACGCATCGACATCAGCCGGTCGCGCGGTCGGCGCACCGAAGGAATGACCGACAAACCCTCCGATGCGGCCGTCGCCGCGGCCACCGCGGCCAAATGGGACGGCGTCTCGCTGGATGATCCGATTGCCTCGTTTGCCGGCGCTAACGCCGATCAGTTCACCAATTACATGGTCAACGGAGAAGAAGACCTTCGTAGCGGACGGTATTTCGACGCAGCGCGAAACTTCGAGATGGCCTGTCTGATCGATCGGCGCAATCCACTGCCGCTTCTGGCGCGCGGACACGCCCTCGCCGCGGCCGGTAATTACATCTCCGCGGTGCATTCGCTGAGTCGTGGAATCACGCTGTTCCCTCAAATCGCGGCGTTCAAGCTGGACCTGCCCGCCATGGTGGGACAGTCCGACGTGTTCGATCGCCGCCGGGCCGATCTTGAAAAGCGGCTGGCCTATCGCGAGGATCGCGACCTGCGGTTCCTGTTGGGTTACCTGGAGCTCTACTCGGGGTTGATTGACTCGGCCCAGAAGAACCTGATACTCGCCGCGAAGGGCGCTCCCGAGGGAAGCGCTATCGCCCGCTTCCCGGATTTGGTCTTCGGCATGGAACGAATTCCGATATTCAAGCCTTGATTTGCGATTCGCGTGGGAGGCCAAAGTGCGGATCTTCTACGGCGAAATATTCGCTTAGATCACGTCCTGTCAATGAATTGCAGATCAGGCTTTTAAGAAATTTTCGCCTGAGGGGCAGTGGGGACTTCCGTAGTCAAAAAAAGAAAGCACCGAGCGCCTCAGGGGCAGCTACGGTGCTTTCCGGAGGGGAAAGAAGCCGTTTGGAATTCCCGGTCGCGATTCTTGGCGGCCGGTCGAGAGTTCTAGGTCCCTTTAACCACCGAAGGATAATAGGCAGTGTTACGGGGCCTCCTCCAGCGATATCGGAACATTTTATTAATCGCTACAGTCGTTTCAACCATAATTCCTGTAACGTTTTACTTTATTTTATCGGACTGTGAATCCTCTCACTCCATTTGCCGGCGTTAGGCCCAGTTGCTTGCCGCCCGCACGATCCTCCCAGTCGGCATAACCGTAGGCACCTCAATAATTTACGAGCGGTATCGCAAATGATCTGACCAGCGCCCGGGCCTGTTGGATCTCGATATATCACAGGCTCACTTCACTGAGAAAATCATGCTGATGCGCTCCCGGAGTTACGAATTTCTCGGCCACGCCCGCATCGATTTCAGGGTCGCGATCGTGCTACGGTGAACCCGTTGGAATTTGATTGCAATGCGATCACGACTTCGGTACATTTCCCCGTTCGACGTTGCTTTCGCAAAATGACCGCGGAGTATTTTTGATGCTTGTCAATATTCAACTCATCCCGTGCACGGGTTACCGTGCGATTTTGAAGGAGGCTCCGTAGGCTTCGTCGTCTCTTTGTTTCTGGACGAACCGACCCCGGGAGCCGATGGGCCCCGGGTTTTTTTTTTGAATTGAATTTCCATGGATACAACTTCTCTCAACATTGAGAATTCCGGGTTGGACGACGTGCACTCGTTCAAGGCCGATGCGCGCCGATTGCTGTTGCTGGCCCTGCCCAGCATCGGCTTCAGCCTTTCCCGCATTCTGCTCGGCCAGATGGACTTTGTCATGCTCAGTCGCACGGGTACCGAACCGACCGCGGCCATTAATCCAGCGACGTTCTTTGTCTTCCTGGTGCAGAGCTTCGGCATGGGGCTGGCCATGTGCACTCAGACATTCGCATCGCAGGCCCTGGGCGCCGGTCGCAAAGGTGTCGGAGCAGCGTTCGCCTGGCAATCCGTCTATATCGCTGCCCTGTTCGCGGCGCTGTCGCCGGTGATGGTGGCCCTGATGCCGGCATTCTGGGCCTGGGTGGATCATGCGCCCGCTGTACAGGCCATGGAAGTGGCCTATTGCAAGATTACGCTTTGGTCCATCAGCCTCGCCGTGCTGAGTGCCGGATTCGACGGGTTCTTCAACGGCGTGCAGAAGCCCCGGATCACGCTGATTGCCATTCTCGCGGCCGTTCTGGTAAACGGCTTCTTCAATTACGTGTTGATCTTTGGCGCGCTGGGATTCCCCGAAATGGGCATTCGCGGCGCGGCCATCGCGACCGTCCTGGCATGGGGCGTCCGTCTGGCCATCCTGGTGGCGACGTTTCTGTCCTCGCCCTTCAATCGGGAATTCAACACCCACGCTCAATGGCGGTTTGACCGGGCCAAGCTCAGACAAATGCTGGCCGTCGGGGGGCCGACCGGCGCACAGTGGATGCTCGACATCGGTTCGTGGTTTGTCTTTATCGCCGTATTGATCGGCGGACTCGGCGAAACCGTCCTAGCCGCATCGAACATCGCCATCAACTACACCTACTTCTCTTTCATGCCCGCCATCGGCGTCGGCATCGCCGTCTCGACGCTCGTAGGCCATGCGATCGGGGCACGCAAGCCGGCCGTCGCGCGGCGCTATGCCCGGGTCGGCATGATCATTGCAGGCGTCTACATGGGCGTGCTCGGCATCGGGCTGCTCCTGGGCGGGCGCTGGTTGATCTCGCTCTTCTCACTCGATGACACCGTGCAACGGATCGGCGCGTTGATGTTGATCTGGGTCGCCGTCTTTCAGGTGTTTGACGCGATGCAGATTGTCTATACCAACGCGCTTCGCGGCGCGGGCGATACCAAATGGCCCGCCATGGCGGTGGCCCTGCACTGCTGGGTCATCTTTGTCGGCGGCGGCTGGCTGATGGTGCGTTTCGTGCCGTCGTGGAATTACCACGGCCCGTGGATGACCGCCACACTGTACATTGCCGTCCTTGGATGTGTACTGTGGGGCCGTTGGTGGCGGGGGCGATGGGAGAAGATCGATCTCCTGGGTCACCACGCCTCCGAAACAGCTCATCCTGAAACCGTCATCCCGACGGAGCTTGTATCGCCCGACGCGGTTGTCGCGACGTCGACTCAGAGTTAGCCTGCAAGGTGATCGGACGCGACAGCCCTGTAGCAACTTTCCATCGGCTCATGCACACTGAGGCAAGGAGACAACGGCATGTCCATTCCAACGACCACAACCTTCAGCATCGAGGGCTACCGCATCAAGACCTATCTCGGCGTGGTCCGCGGCATCATCGTGCGCGCCCCGACGATCACTCAGGGATTTCTGGGTGGATTGAAGTCCATCATTGGCGGACGCATCGGCGCCTATACCGAGATGTGCGAGCAGGCCCGGCAACAGGCGTATGACCTCCTGATCGATCATGCCGTGGCATTGGGCGCAAACGCAGTACTCGGCTTGCGTTTCGACGCATCGGAAGTGGCCAGCAAGTTCAGTGCGACTGAAGTGCTCTGCTATGGCACGGCGGTCGTCATGGTCCCTGAATCGACGGCGTGACGATTGGGTTGCTCACAAGGCCACCCATTTCGAATCACGTTCCATCGCGACGCCGAGGACTGCGCACCGCCCCCGCCTCAAATGGCGCCTGCACCTCAGGCAGCTTGTGCCGCTCACGCCACCGCTGAATGAACCACAAGGGATCACGGCGATACTCCGCAATGATCGCCCATGAATACGACCGTCCACATTCTGGACAGCGATGCCCATCCGGAAGGCCGGTCAGGTTGTATCCACAATGAATGCAAAATGGCTCATTGCGCATCCGCACGGCCTCGCGCAGGCCCTTGGCCGCCAGCCCGAACGCAATTCCGCCGGCCAGAATTATGAGCTTGAAGTTGATGGCCAGGAAAACCCAGAGATCGCGAATGAAGAAAGATGCGACCACCGCAACCAGAACCAGCGCTGCGGGCAACAGGAAGATCCATCGCCAGCCCAATTGCCGAAGCGAATCGCCCAGCGTCGGCTTCCACCACGGCGGCTCTTCAACCGGATCGCCGGGCATCTGGCTGGGCGAAGCAGTCACCACCTCCGGTATGGCGGAGTCGCGCCGGTCGGTTTGCTCTTGCGGCGAAGTAGACATGGGGTCTATTCGCCATCATACCCGCTCGGTTACCTGACCAGCTCACCCGTGTAAACCACTTCAAAATCCCGTCCGCGAACGCTGCCCAGCGTGTGCAAGTCGTCGTCGCTCCAGCGGCTGTCGGGCGCGCCGCTGACGTACCAGTTCGAGCCGTTGTCGGCCACGAACATGCCGTAGGTCTTCATCGCCCGCAGGATCACCCGGACCTCCGGCGAAAACGTGGACACGTCGAAACTCGACTTCAATCGCACACGCAGCCCCATCGGCGGCAGATTGGCATCGGTCCGGCTGCTGGCGAAATGCGTGGCCGGTGGGATGTAAGCCCGCTGCGAGCGCGACACAGTAAAGCGCAGGGCGTGGCGAATCTCGCCCAGTTCGACGGCTTCGTCATAGCGCACGAGTCCCGGCAAAATTGGCAAGCCCGCCGCGTCGGCACTGGTCCAGCCGGATGGGCGTAGCGTGTTGGACGTCAGATCGAAGATGGCGCCGGACCCGGCCGTCCAGCCATTCGCGGACGGATACGCCGCGAACAATTCGTACAACTTCTTATTGTCTACATCCACGACGATGACATGGCGATCGCCCGTGGCGTTCGGCCCACCCTCGATCGGTGCATCCGGCGGGATCGGATACGGCCCGGGGTCGCTCTCGTCGTCGTATTCAAACGTGACCGGCACGCGGGCCTGTGATCCTTGGACGAGAGTGTACGGAATGCCATTGGGTGCGCCGTTCCAGACTGTGCCGAAATCCGCATGCAGACCGGTGTCGAGACCAATTGAGGTGAGATATGCGGCCGAGTTCGGATGCACTGGCA
>CAYXEY010000131.1:7170-10434 GCA_964464105.1 uncultured Planctomycetaceae bacterium | reverse complement strand
TTCGGTTAGTCTATCTCAGGTCATCACCAGTCGTCAGGGATCGGCGAACTCGGCAACTCGACATCGCATGGATGCGGCACCGGAGTGCGGTATCCATGGACTCTGCGAAAAACAAAATTCTGACCAAGATGCTGGAGCGACTGCTCAACTCGCTCATGAATGGGCCGAGCCTCAATTGCCGGCCGCATTCAAGCCGTCAGCGAATCGACTGGACGCAGTTGGAAAAGCTCGGCGACCTGTCCCCAAACCAGACTCTGGCCACCCTTCTCACAGCAGATCGACGGGTGACGATTAGCGCCAAAGTCCCCGCCCCATCTCGCACCCCTGGCACTCCAGCAACGGAAAGCATGACTCGCGCGCTCGACGCCGCCGAGCGCGCGTGGAACGAACAACGCACGGTGCTGAACAAGCTTCGGTCAATTACCGAGGATGCCAAGACCTACGAGCAGGACACCGGCGTTCACGTCCTGAATCTAGGCTATCCATTGTTGTCCCTACCCCCTGGAGCCCTCGGGCCGCGCCATCGAGCGGCCACCAGGCGCATCATCGCCCCGCTGGCGTTCATTCCCGTCACGGTGACCGTGAAGGTGGGCGTTATCCCATCCGTCGAAATCGAATGCAGAGGCGACGGAATTGACCTGGTGGTTCCAAATACAGCGCTCATGGCGTGGCTGGAGCAACAAGCCGGCAAGGCCCAGACTGAGATATTCGCAGATGAGACGGGTGAAGACCCATGGCGCGAAATCGCCGAATTGACGGCTCATGTCGCCGGCCTGTTGAACCTCCCATCGCCGGAAAACGCGACCGTCCGGCAAATTGACGGTGTCTGGACGCCCCCACCCCTTCGGTCGTCCCCTCGGACAGAAGACTTGGATGCGGCTCCGGCAATCATCCCGGCAGCCGTGCTGGGGTTGTATCCGCTCACCAATCAGGGGCTGCTGCGCGACATGCAGGCCCTTGTCGCGGGTGAACCCGTCAGCGGTCCGATTGAGAGCTTCATTCGCGTCGATGCCACGTTGACCATACCCAGCGGCGACAGCAATCCGGCAGTTCCTCAAGCTCAAACCAAGACCCGCCGCGCCTTTTCGGAAGAACGCCTCATCACCGCAGCCGACCCATGTCAGACCAAGGCCGTCCGACTCGCCCGTTCCAGCAAGGGTTTGGTCGTGCATGGCCCTCCCGGCACCGGCAAGAGTCAGACCATTACCAATATGGTGGGTGACCACCTCGCCCGCGGCGAACGCGTCTTGGTCGTGTGCGACAAGCGGACTGCCCTCGACGTGGTCATGAACCGGCTTCAGGCCAGTGGGCTTGGGCAACTCTGCGCAGTGGTGCACGATCCGCAGCGCGACCAGAAGGATCTTTACAAGTCAATCCGCGATCAACTAGACCAACTGGCGGACACCAACACTCAGTCGAATGCCGACAAGCAAGTCCAGCGCATCGATGCTGAGCTGCAGCGGTTGCACACCGAACTCTCCGATTATCACAGTGCGCTTTCCACGAATAGCGCCGATGGTGGACCCTCCTTCCATGAGCTCATCGGAAAGTGGTTTAGTGTTCCAGCCGACGAAGCCGGTGACCTGGAGGAACAGGCATTTGCCGAAGCGTCCCTGGATGATCTCGAGGAACACACCGCGGATGTTCGCGATCTTCTACAAAGAGCGCAGACTTGCCGTTATTCCGGGAGCAAATGGGTACAGGCCGCCGGCATCTCTTCTCGAGATTACCTCGCGCTCCCCATGGACCGGGTACGTCAAAGCGCTGACGCTTGCGCCAGGGCTGCATCTGCCGTCGACGCGACTGCCGACGAGTCTATTCCCGCGTTCCACGCAGAATCACCGCTCAATGAACAAGCCGCCTTCCGAAGCGAACTTGCGACGCGCATAAACGACGTTCTGGCCAAAGTCTCCCCTGAATACCGGGCAACCTGGAGCACCAGAAACGCAACCGCGGTCTCCAGTGCGATCGGCAAGCTCACCGAATTAAAGGCGGTTATTCAGACCTTCAAAGAGCACGCGCTGGATGCTGAGTTGGCCCTAGTCATCAGCGACAACGTCCCGGCCGTCTCCAAGATCAACGCCGATCTCTCGGCAGTGGCTGGATACCTGGCCATCGCCGACAAGTGGTATGGCTTCTTGAAGTTTGCCGCGAAGAAGACTGCCACGGCGGCAATGACGCCATACGGCCTGACGCTCAACAAAGCTGATGCGGAACGGCTCCGCGGCTTCCTGACCGCCCTGCGAGCGCGGCTGGTCCTGACCGACATTCATCAGAGGGTGCTGGCGGGATCGAACAACTCAAAGCTCCTGTCTGATGACATTCTCAGCCGCTCGCTTGAAGAACACACCCAGTTGCTCGATTCGTTGGCGTTTCTCTACGGCGGGAAGGATGCCGCCAAGCTGTCGCCGCTGGTCGTCCGTGCGCTGAAAGACGCGAACGCTGGCCAGGCTCTGGTGCAGGCGTTTGAAAAATCAGCGGCGCGTGCCTCGGCAATCGAAACGCTATTCCACGAGGTGGCCGCATCCCGGTTGTTCAGCCCCGAATGGACCGCCCGCGTTCGCCGTAAGGTTTGCGAAGGCGTGGCCGCTAGCGCGGCATTCACTCACTTTGCCAGCGAGCTCCCCCATTTGGAGAACGTCCTCCGCGTTTGTGAGGGATTGCGCCGACTGCCCGCAGGCTTGAACAAAGCGATGACCTATCTGGTGAGCAAGGACATCGATGCAAACCGCGGCGAACCCATCCTTCGAAAGGCCTCGCTGGCAAACGCGATCACCGATCGATTGAGGCGCGAATCGAATCTCCACGGAATGGATGGACAACGGATCAAGACGAGTTTCGAGCGCTACCGTCAACTCGAATGGGAAAAGCTGGGCTGGGTTCGGGCCTCCATCTTGCATCGCTGGACAATCCTGCAGAAGGAGCGGCTCCTGGCATCGACGGGGTCCCGTATGAACAGTATGGGCGCCGAAGTGCGCCGTCGCCTTACCTTACGGGGTCAAAAAGCCCTGCGCCTTCGGCAGGCGATCGCCATGGGTAACGACATTGAAGGCGGTGATCCGTTCTTTGACTTGCGTCCTGTTTGGCTGGCCAGTCCGGAGACCGTGGCCCAGTTGTTCCCGCGCACCGCCGTATTCGATGTGGTCATTTTCGACGAAGCATCCCAATGCCGGCTTGAGGAAGCCCTGCCAGTTTTGACGCGCGGCCAGCGTGTGGTGGTTGCCGGCGACCCCAAGCAACTACCGCCTACGCGGTTCTTTGAGT
>CAYXEY010000131.1:0-7160 GCA_964464105.1 uncultured Planctomycetaceae bacterium | reverse complement strand
GCCACGGTGAGGGGTTCCCCTTTGAACGGCGCGCTGGCCCACGCGGTTCTTTGAGTCGGCGGTGGCAGTGAGTGAAGACGAGGACGTCGAAACAGGCCAGGATTTGTTCGAGGCCCAACAAAGCGAAGTGGAAGACCTCTTGACTGCCTCCCTCAATCTCGACATTCAAGAGAGCTACCTTGACGTCCACTATCGCTCCCGAAACTCCGATCTCATCGGGTTCAGCAACGAACAGTTTTACGACGCCCGGCTTCAGCCCATTCCGGGTCACCCAGCCAATCGAACGCGGTATTCCCCGATCACGCTTTATCAGGTTAACGGCGTTTATGACGAACGCACCAATGAAGCCGAGGCCGATGCGGTGTGCAAGATTGTCCGTGACCTCTTGCGCCGGGCGCAGCCGCCATCGATCGGAATCGCCTGTTTCAACGTCACGCAGCGCGACCTGATTGTCGAACGTCTCGATGCGCTCGCAATGGAGGACCGTGACTTTGCCAACCGCTTGGATGACGCTCGGCGACGGGTTGAAGACGGCCACACTGCACATCTATTCGTCAAGAACCTCGAAAACGTCCAGGGTGACGAACGCGATCACATTATCATCAGCACCACATATGGACCGGACACGAAAGGTAAGTTCTATCAGCGATTCGGTCCCCTGGGTCGGGTCGGTGGCGGGCGGCGACTGAATGTGCTGGTGACCCGGGCACGTGACGAACTGCATCTGGTCACATCGATCCCGCCAAGCATGTATCAGAACCTGGCACCGATTCCGGCCGGGCAGATCCCGGGCGGTGGGTGGCTGCTCTATGCCTACCTGCGATATGCTCATGTATTGGCCGGACTTTACGAGAAACAACACGCCGAGATCGAGGCGTCCGCGCCGACAGAACAGGCACGCGTCACAGAGGGGCGAACCGACTACCCATCTCTGGTCGCCAATGCCATGGCCGCGCATCTCGCCACGAGACACAAGACTGGCAGCACGACTTATTGGGGAAATGACGGTTTCTGCGTCGATCTGGCCCTCCAGCACCCCAAGCGCGCGGATGATGTCACAATTGGCGTGCTATGCGACTCAAGCCGCTATCTGAAGGCTGACGACCCCGTCGAATGGGACGTATTCCGCACGGCGATTCTCGAAGGGCAAGGCTGGAAGCTCCATCGAGTTTGGACGCCCCACTTCTTCCGCGATGTGCGCGGAAACCTTGATCAAATCAATAAGGATGTTGAGATTTTCTTGGCGACCGAGTTGCCACGCGATGTATTGCCTGTCGCGTAGGATTGTCCACGCGAATCACCGCCTACGCGGCGGAATCGACGAGCCTTTGAGGTAGTCTCATGTGGAGAACAGCTTACGGCATTCGAACGCTTCGTGGCGGAGAGGCGCGACTCGTTCGCAACGTACTCGGAGTCTTCATGGATGAGTACGCAGAATACACCGAGGACAACGACTACGACGTCGGCGTTGACGTGTTTGACAGGCTCACGAATTCTCAAAAACTGGCAATGCTGGCATTGGTTGGTCGCGCGCTGCTAATCAAGGAAACTCGCCCTCCCGCGCTGACGGCCGTTTCGGAGGGGACTGTCGCAGCGCTATTCGCATATCTTCGCGAGTTGGTTGAGGTAGAACTTGATATCCGAACTCGTTCTTGGAGGCCGCTGATTCTTGCTGCTTGTCGGAGCCGCCGTCTTAAGATCCGTTTGCCTCGTCCTGGCTGCCGAAAACTCGAAGAATGGCAGTTTTGTATTGAGTGCCTCGAAGAGAGAATTCTGTGGGATGCAGATTGGGACTATGACATGGTGCAGCAGGACGGCGATCCGTTCGCCAGCGCCGTACTAAGTCGACTCTTTGGGATTCCCGCAGATTATTATACCGCCATTGCACCCGACCCGAACGACCGCGAATTGAAGCAAATCCGCAGCCGCCTGCGCAAATTGAGCTGTGGTTAATTTCCCGAGTCTATTGAGCACGTCCTGGGAGAATCGCAATGACGTTGGCATCTGCCCGCGTGGCATTCTGATCCGTTCTGGTCGCGTTGATATCCGACGGTAACATTTCGCGGTTACAACCTGGGCCACCGTTGAAGGGCATGTCAATGGACTCGCAGATCGCACATCAACTGGAACCGCTCCGTTCCGCCCTGACGGAATTGCCAGCGACGGGTGCGCATGGCTTTGAGGGGCTCATTGCTGCAACCTTGACAAGCATCTGTGGCCAGCCCTTTCGATTGGCGTCGAGCGGAAGCCAGCGCGGTCGCGACGGCGATTCGGCGTTCGATGATGGGGCGACGCGTTTTGAAGCAAAAAGATACGACGGGGCGATTCCTTTTGAGAGCCTTGCGACCAAGTTGATGGAACTATCAGCAGATGATCATGGCCATGTAGATACTTGGATTTGCGGTGCGACCACTACGATAAGCGCACAACATGTTGACCGGCTCTCTGCTTTTGGCCAGAAACAGGGCATAGGCGTCGTCGTTCTCGATTGGAACGATAGTGGTTTACCGCCACTGGCATTGGCTCTGGCGATGGCCGGCGAACCTGTAAAGGCTTTTCTTCGAACGAATCTTCAATCAACGACCGATGCGGATACTTGCAATAACACATTGGAACTGGTTGAGGGCTCCAGTGATTTTTCCTCCCAGGCGCTTGCTCTCCGCAATTCACTGTGCGACGCAAATGTGAGTTTTGCCGGCGCCAAAACCCAGAATCGTCGGTACTTGGAGTCAGTGTTTTCCTGCCGAGCGAAGGCCCGCCTGCAGTTTGGACAACCGCTTGCGCCCCGTGATCCTCAGACAATTGCCTTCCAGCCCCGAGAAGCGTTAAGGGCTGTAATAGAACCGCTGCTCACCGGCGCACCTGATGGCAAGTTGCTGGTCGTTCTAGGCTCAGAAGGCAGTGGCAAATCGTGGGCTGTGGCAGACAGTTGGTTGGACAGCGACTCAGCGCCGCTTCTGTCCGTCGTGACGGCGGAGGCAATCGAAAGGCACGCAAACCCGGAGGACATCGAGGAGTTCCTGATCGATCGTCTTATCCGCCAGACAGCCGCAGTTTTGTCTGACGCCAGCAGGCATCGATGGCGCCGTCGGTTCTCTCAATGGAAACGCGGCCCCGCTCCTGATAAAGCTCGTTTTGTCCTTTGGGTCGATGGACTCAACCAATCCTATCGCTATCCATGGGCAACGTGGTTAGATGGAGCGGCCGAGGCAATTCGCGCCGTGGGGGGGAGGCTAATTGTAACGACACGGTCTGTTCATTTTGAACAGTTTCGGCATGAACTTGAATCGCCGGTTGATTCCGTGAGTGTTCCAGAGTGGACGCTCGAAGAGTTAGCGGCTGCCCTAACATCAATGAACATCTCTATTGATGAGCTTTCAGAAAGAGTTCGTGAAGCGCTCCGGAACCCGCGCATCTTTGGCATTGCCCTTGAGCTGCTCAATAAGAAACAGATTAAGTCGCTGCTCGAGCTCAGTGCCGGAAGACTCCTCTTTGAACACCTGCGTCTTGCTCAGGTGACTGGAGTTTCGCCGATTGGCGCTAAGGAGTTTGCCAAGACGCTTCAGAGCCTTGGCCAGGCTATTTCCCAACGACTTGAACGAAAAGACCGGGATGATCTGACCGCCTTTGACGCCAGTCAGCATGAGCATCTGCAAGCGGTATGTTCTAGCCGGTTCTTCCATGTCATCGACTCCCAGAATGACCTCTATGAGGTTCGCGACGAAGGGCTTCACCTGGCCCTAGCGCTCTGGATCGTTGATTCGTTGGCCTTTGAGAGCCGCAACCAACGAGACCCATTCGCCCGGCTCGGAACGATCCTGGAACCCATTGCGGCATTGGATGTCACCGCTGTGGTGCTGGCGACTGCGATCGACGTGGCAATTATCAAGGAGAATGTCGCGCCCATCGTCCTTTCGGCGCTAATACGTCATTTCGTGAGTCTCCAGAATCCGCCGGCGGATTACCGTGGTGCCTTCATGTCGCTCGGCTGGCGAGCGACAGGAGCGTTGCTCCAGGCCGCGGAAGACGCCATCACATCGCAAGCGCACGTGGGGAGCCTTAGTTGGTTGCGGGAAGCCATTCAAGGCGGTCGTCATGACCCAGCTGCATGGAGCATCATTGCCTCGCGCGTGAAGGCGTGGCTGCGTCGTTATTCGCGATCGGCGGCTGAAATCACAAACTCCGCCGATGCCCAGGACAAGGAAAAACGCCAGTCAGAATGGCGTAGCAAGGTTGAGGCCCGCATCGCAGGCTTGACGAAGCGTGAAAGAGAGTTCCTCAATCAAGGTCTCATCGAAGTTGCCGATGCTGAGCTGAACGACCTGCACGATCTCGCATTGGTACTGCTGGCGGGAATGCCGTTAGTGGATTTTGCCGCTGAATTGTTCGCATTGGCGTTCTCCAGGTCGTTGCTTTCTCATCCGTACGCTTCAAACGAGGGGCTTCGGAATCTCGTCTCCCTGAACATGGTCGACTGGCAGGAGACGAGAGACGCGTTGCGGCGGACCCTGGAAGAGTGTTTGGGCGAGGAGCGTTCAGCCGTCGGGAATTGGACCAGTGCCGGAATCCTGCGCGCCACCGGTGATTCGGACGACGCGGGGGAAGCAGAGGCCATGGTCTCTGAACTGACGCGGGATTGGCCGAAGTTCCCCGGCGGGCGATGGGTCGAACGCTACTGTGATGTGGACCCATGCAATCCGGGCTCTGATCCGCCGACTGCGTTCGAAACCACCATCCAGGAATTCGCTGCCTTGGATGTTTCGACGATCCGGGTCGGCCCTTATCCAACGCAGGAAGACCATATGTTTCGAATGGTCATGCCGGCACTGGCCCGATTCTCACCGGATACCGCTGTCGCACTGTTGCGCCGATTTGCAGATCAAGTCCTCGATCGCACCGGTCAACCTCGATGGCATGGAATCATTACCATCGTACCACACGCCGGCGTCTTGCTCCGAGAAACGGTAAGCGCGCTGGTCACTGCCGCGCAATCGTCAACAGCCGAGCCCCGCGAAGACTCGCTGAACAAATCGGACTGGGCCACTGCCCAATACTCGTTGGTGGCTGCGCTGCCCCATCTGTCCGCCGGTGAACAAATGGACGCAATCGGCAACCTTAGAGTGCGGGCGATGCTCATTAACGCGCTGGAACTCGTGCGCCCTGCGGCCGAGCAGACAGTCGATGAGTGGGTAAGCCGCTGTGAGCAAACGTCGGATGAGAGCCTTCAAATTCGCATCTTCTCCGCATTGGCGTATTCGCTTCCTCCACTTTCATCAAAATCAAAGGCGGTAATATCGCGATTCATAACGGCGAACGAAAGGCATTTACGAACGGAAGCCATTGCCCTCGTGGCGAGGACTGCGGATCCCGAACTCTTGCGCGTGTTCGCTGCGAGCGGTTGGCGCGCCAGCGCTTGCAGTCCAGGCAAAGGTGCATTTGAGATTTGGTATGGCTCAAGAGCGCTCATTGGGGCCGCGAGGGCCGGAATTGTTAATCTTGAATCTCTGCTAGATCGAATCGCATTCAACCAATTCCAGTGTGCCGCGCTGGTACTGGGAGACGATGCTGCAAGACTCGTTGCCGATCGCATTGATGCCGCCATCAGCAAGGTCCTGACGATCAATGACCTCTCACCATGCCCGCCAGTCGAGAATGAGTTCGTATTAGAATGCACTCCACACCTCTTGCTCAGACGGATTGGTCGCGACGACGACAACCTGGACGTGGCTACTGCGTTCAAGCGCTTGGTGGAGCCTGAGGAGGAACACAATCGGCGACAGAGAGAGAGCCAAGAGGCCTTTGAACGATTTCAAAAACAGTTGTCGGAGGCTGATGCCGACCTGGTGTTGACTGATCTCGGATTCAAGGGAACGGCCGCGGTGCTCGCGGCAAGGCCTGAACTGGCTGGACGCTGGTATGAACGTCTCATGGCGGCGGATCGGAGAGGAAAGTACCTTCTCCATCACTTCACGATTCAAATTGCGACCGCGCTTGCCGAGCGTCAACCGGAGCGGGCGATCGCCCTCATGCGTGATGCTCGCCAACACAACAGCAACATCCGGTACCTCTATGGTCACGGCAAGGTCCCGGCTGAGTCATGGGCGATATGGTCGCAGGCTGGAGTGTCGCAGTTCCGAGAAGAGTCTATCAAGATTCTCGCCGCCGCGACCAACGATCAGGTCATTGAAATCGAAGTGTTGGCGGCGCAGCTGGCGGGCAGAGGAGACATCATCGAGCAGTTTGTGAACGACGACATTTCGGCGGGCCACCCCGCACGGATGGCCCGGGCAATTACAATATGCGGACTGTTTGACGAAAGCGAAATGGCAAGAGGGGTCCTGAATTTCTTCGCGACCCACAAGGGTTTCATCGGCAATGTGCATGAGGCGGCTCGCTATGCATACGATCGCAATCAATGGGCCCGGCATTGGTATTCCCACATGCGCAATTCGGAAACGCCCATCGACTTCTGGCGAGCATCAGTGCTGTTCTTGAAAATTGTCGATGGTCGCTTCGACTTATGGAGCGACAATCTTGGGGAAGGTTCCGAGGTGTTTCACCGGTTCTTCCCGCTGCTTTCTCAGGATATCGAGCGACGGATTAAGAAATGGCAAGACGCCAGATCAAAAAAACTATTCGGGCTTACAATTCCGAATTCAGTCTACCTAGTGGGTCTCATTAATCCCACGGACGCCAAGCTGCTGAATGAACCCCGTGACAGAAGTCACTTCACACCGATAGACCACGCCGCACCACCAATAAATAGACCGTTATGAAGCGATATGTGGCGCGCCGGCGATGTGCCAGCACGGATCGACTCCTACAAATACTGGCCTGGGACAGGCGCTAAAACACACTAGGTAACAAGCCCTTACGCTCGCGGCAAGGATCTTGCCACTTCGTCGCGAAGTTCGAAAGCGGCCGCATTTTGCCTTCGGTTTAGTATGTCAAGTAGCTCCAAGAATGCTTGGCGTAGCTGCATATCTTTTTGCAATCTCGCAGAACACTCAAACCAACACGCGCGAACCGCCTCTAGAATTGAGTCCTCCAAGTCGTCTTGCCGCCACGAGTAAATATCAAATTTGACTACAGCCGTTCTTAACCACTTCACGCCCTCAGGGAGGAGCCTCCTAGCAGACGCCTTCGACAGAAATCGAGCA
>CAYXEY010000130.1:0-10477 GCA_964464105.1 uncultured Planctomycetaceae bacterium | reverse complement strand
GGCGGCGCTGGGCGACAAGGTCTCGCAGGTCTTCGCCGATGCGTCGGTAGGCTGGTAATTTCGCGGTATCGGCCCGCGAAAATACCGCCAACGCGCGGAATTCGGCCGACGATCGGCGAAATCCGCCGATCGAACTACGGCCGAGCCCGCTCCGCGCCGATAGAACTGCCATGGATATCCCATCCCTGGCAACAGCATTCTCTGAATTGACCGCGGCACGCACTGCCGCGTCCGTTCAAATCGCGGTCGCAGCCAAGGTCGCGGACTCGCAGCGCGACGTTGGCGCGGCCGTGGTTCAATTGCTGCAGGCTGCCGGTGACGGCCTCGATGCCGCGGCGTCAAAGACCATTGCCGCCGGCTCGCTCGACGTCTTGGCCTGATCTTGCCAAGCCTCCCTGCACGCGTGGCTCTCAACCGATATAATGCCCGGCGCCTTTCAGGGCCTCGCGCAAAAAGGATCGGTCTGGTCTGAATGATTTTCCGCACCCGCAGTTCCACTCGTATCGCCATGATTCTGCTTGCCTGCGCCTGGCTTGTCCCCGGCAGCGGCTGCTTCAACCCCATCAACAAAGGCGCCACGGTCATCTCCGATATGGTGCAGGGTGGCGATGAGCGAAATGGTCTCACGATTTACGTTGGCGGAGCCGGTCCCATCGGCCACGTCGGCTCACTCGACATTCCGCTGGGCCTTCAGGATGCCGGCTACGACGGCTATGTCAAAGTCTTCGCATGGCAGGGCCTGACCCACGCCGGTGACCAGATGAACCTGTCAAAGAACCGGGAGAAGGCCTCGGAGCTTGCCGCGGAGATCCGCGATTACGCACGACAGCACCCCGGCAAGAAGATCAACATCATCGCGCTCTCGGCGGGAACCGGCATTGCTGCGTTCGCGCTCGAGTTTCTTCCCGAGCGCATCCAGGTGCAGAACGTCGTATTTCTGGGTTGCAGTTTGTCGACCCACTATGACCTCACCCGGGCGCTGCGCCGCGTGCGCGGTGGGCTCTATTGTGTCTATTCTCCGACCGACGGCATTTTGAAGGACGTCGTCTGGTACACGGGCACGGTCGATCGAAGCAAGGGTTCCGCGGGCATCGCCGGGTTGGAGGGTTTCGGTCGGCCCAGCACCACGGCATCTGACATGGCAAGGCAGTATGCCAAGGTGCACAACATCGCCTATCGATCTGAATTCGCAGGCGCCGGCTATCGGGGTGGACACATCGATTGCACGTCACGGGAATTTGTCGCGAATTACCTCGCCGGGACGCTTATGGGAATCGATCGCGCCCTTGCGGGCGGAGCCACCCGGCGGCCGATTGTGCCGCGCACTCAGTCGGTGACCAATCGCAAGCCCAGCAAGACCAATCGCGCCCCGGTAAAGACGCGTTCAGAGGTGCCGCCGCCGGTTCGAGAGAAGGGCGAATCAGAACTTGCCGCGCCATCCACCCAGCAGACCGAAATCATCGAGCCTCAACCGACCGCTGATCCTGCCACGCAGCCCACTGATATTCCACCACCGTCGATTACCGATGAAACGCCGCCGGTCGCCGAGTCCGATGCCGACTGGCATCCGCCCGCACGAACTGACTCCATTCGACCGGTCGAACCCGCTTCCCAGCCGGATGACACCGAAACCGCCGAATCGACGTCGCCTTAATTGACGTATGTAGCGATTCTGGTATTTTTGTTTTTCATCTTCTCTGAAATCGTCCGAGCCGGATGCGGTTATGATTCCCGCACTGGAGATTGTCCGTTTATGACCGCGACCGCATCGACGATTCAAATCCGCGTGGGCCATTCGCCCGATCCCGACGACGCCTTCATGTTCTACGCCCTGGCGAAGGACAAGATCGACACCGGGCTATATCGCTTCACGCATGAAATGGCCGACATCGAGTCGCTCAATCGCCGGGCCGAATCGGGCGAGCTTGAGGTCTCGGCGATTTCGCTTCATTCGTATCCTTACGTAAAGGATCGCTACGCGCTGTTGGCCTGCGGTTGCTCAATGGGCGACGGTTATGGCCCGATGGTCATCGCCCGCCAGGCCATGACGCCGGACGATCTGCAAAACATGATGATTGCCATTCCCGGCGAGCGCACCACGGCGTTTCTGGCGCTGAAGCTCTGCATGGCCGGGCGTCCGTTTCGACATCGCGTGGTGATGTTCGACCAGATTCCCGCGGCGGTGAAGAATGGCGAGGTCGACGCCGGCCTGATCATTCATGAAGCCCAATTGACCTACAAGAAGGCCGGGTTGTCGCTGGTGGTTGACCTGGCGAACTGGTGGCGGGAGAAGACCGACCTGCCGCTGCCGCTCGGCGGCAATGTGGTGCGCCGCGACCTCGGCACGAAGGCCATGCAAGAAGTCGCCGCCTTGCTCAAGGCCTCGATTCAATACAGCCTTGATCACCGCGCGGAGGCGGTCGAGTATGCGCTCGAGTTTGGCCGCGATCTCGATCGCGACCTTACCGATCGCTTCGTCGGCATGTACGTGAACGACTGGACCCTCGACTATGGCGAGCGGGGCCGCGCGGCCGTGCGTCGATTGCTCGCCGAAGGCCACGCCGCCGGGTTGGTGCCGGATGCAGGGGCGATCGAGTTCGTGAGTTAGCCATTATCGACGATTGTCGCGCATCATCATCCGTTGGCGCCATCGTGGCATGTTTTCCCGCGTGATCCCGTTCCACAAGCCGACTTTCGCCTTCATGGCATGTCGCTCGGCACGCTCGAAGCGCAATTCATGTGCATGTTCAAATCGCCAATCGGCGTAGGCCAAGCCGCGCTCGATCATCTGCTGATTGAGCGAGACGGCATCGCGGACGACCTCCCGATCAATTCCGTCGGTGAAAAACAGATAAGCCAGCAGGCGACCGTGCTTGTCGCGCACCGTCCGCGTCGGGTCGAGCATCACGCGAATGCGCCGACCGGTGAACTCGGTTCGTGCAAATTCAGCAGATTCGCGACCGCCAGGGGCGTCGACTTCTCCGGCCGCGTGCGCGATCTCGGGGCAATCGATGCCCAGCAGCCGCACGCGAGTGCTGTCTGCGCCGTCATCAGGCAGGCTGATGTCGAGGGTATCGCCGTCCACAACGCGCACGACCTTCGCAATCGCCCGGTGGTAGCGCTGCCGATCCGGGCTGGTAGCGCCAAACAGGCCGCAGTGATCCGCTATAGACCCTGCGGCGGCAATAGAGACGAGCAATGCAATCGGCCAGCCTCGGCGGAGCATGAGCGGGATCATACTCGGGCGAACACGGCGGCTAGGGCGCGCCTGCGGGCTGTGAGGAGCTGATGTACTTCTGGCGCATGCGGCGGTACATCGCCGAATGGGTCAAGCCGGACTCGCCGTCTGCGATGATCTGCTCTGCCTTGAAACGATCGCCGCCGCGCATGTACGACTCGATCAGCGCGCCATCGACCGCGACGACGTCAATGCCGCCGACCTTGGGCCGGGCATGCAGGAGGAACGGAATCGCCTCGGCCCACTCGCCGCGAAGCTGGTGCAGCAAGCCGATGTGCTCTTCGGTCAAACCACTGCCCACGTGCCCATGCGACATCAGGAATCGGCCGCGCTCGATGGCGTCGCCCGCCTGTTCGAGGTCCGACTCCGACAGGCCAATGCGATTCCGTTCGCGACACAGCAGCATGTAATAGTTGAACTCCAGGCTCCACGACGAATAAGGCGGCACGCACCGCAGAGCGGACTCGAACAGCCGTTCGGCCTCGTCGTATTTGCGTTCGGTCAGGAGGGCTCGCGCGACCATGCCGGTGATGGGCCGCTGGGTGCCGCCGCGATGGGTCTCGGGTTTCTGCCAGTTGCGCACGGCCTTGAGCACCTCCGGCGACATGCGCGATTCGAGTTCGGCGATTATCTTCTCATATCGAGCAAGGGCAGCGGGATTGGTGGATCTGAAAAAGGGAATGTTATTGATGACACGAACGGTATGGGCCACGGCGTATCGGGTGTAATCACAATCGCCGAGTCGCGTCGCGTAGGTTTGCCAGTCTGGAAGACTTGAAATTCGACTCCTTTCAATATTCAAATGCTTCGCAAGGGACTCAACGACGGATCGAGCCGCCAGCACCTGGCCTTGAAGAGAGGGATGAACGTGGTCATCCATCAGTTCCCAGCCGATCGAACCATGCGGACTGGCTGCACGAAACGAGGCCACGAGGTCGCAAAGTATCGCTCCTCCCGTGGTCGCGGCTGATGCGATGGCCGAGTTGTTTCGACTGGTCGCCCGCCATGGCATAACGTCGAGATCGACCGCTTCTTGAAAGGCGGACGCTGCCTCGTCAAATCGCTTCTGCTCTGATAGCTGAAGGCCGAGTGCATACGCAGCGCGGGCGTCGGTTCCATCACCCAACGGTGCGAGGTCGCGTTCGTTGACTGGAGAATTGCAGACCACGATGGGGACTTTGCGGGCCCTGCATTCAGAGACCATCGCAGTGAGATTTTCGCTGAGGTTTCTCTCGGCCGCCGTGCGCCGGGGATCGTCAACGCCGATGTTGGCATCGGTCATCATCCGTTCCATGAGCGTCTTGTCAGGCGCGGATTCGGGGCTGGCGGTGAATCGCTCGAAGAGTTGCGTGATCGCAAGCGAGCGCATCCAGCGCTGAAATTGCATCGCGCCGACGCTGTCACCCGAGCGATGCAGCGAGGCGACGCCGTAGGCCCCGAAGAACTCGTTGTTGCCACAGTAGACCACCACCAGGTCCGGCTCGTAATTCAGGGCTTCTTCCAGAATGCCGCGAATGGGAAAGCTGGCCACTGCGGTGCAGGCAAGATTGATGACCTCGAACTTCCGATCGGGCCACATGTCCTTGAGCATGGCCTCCAAGAACGCGGAAGCTGCCAGACAGGGCGGTTGCGGAAATCCCTTGGCCGCCGATTCGCCGAGCCAGAAGATGCGATACACGCCCTTGGGTTTGGGCTGATAGAAGGTCGACTCGAAGATTCCGCCGGGCTTGCTTCGATTGGCGTAGAAATACGATGCCGCGCCTAACGCATCGCTTATGACCACGCGACCGCGCGGCGTGTCGCCGACCGCGCGCAGCACCGGCGGAAATCCGCCCAATCCGAACAGTCGCAGGACGCCCTCAATCGCAGCGACGAACAGCAGCGCGACAATAATGGCGCCACTGGCGAAGAGCAGGCGTTTGCGCCGGCCCACGGACCTGGGACTTTGTGAAGGCTTCGCTTCTTGTGGCGCTGGATAGGACGACATCACTTGAGATTAATCGGCATCGTCGACATTGTGCGCATGAAAAAGCCCGTGCCGCACAGGCGGCACGGGCGGGAGAGTACGTGTTGATGCAACGAACGACTTAGCGTCGGCGTCGGATCAGAGCGAAGGCGCCCACGGCCAGCAGGGCGATCGAGCCCGGCTCGGGGGTTGTGGTGTAGCAGACCGGAACCGCGGTCGACGGCTGGCCCCAATCGCCAACCTGGATTCCCGCGTTTCCAAGCGAGTCAATGGCGCCGTCGCCGCCGCCGCCGCCGCTGGTGAAGATGTCAAAGCAGAACTGCTGGTTAAGGCCCAGGTTCAGCCGCGCCAGCGGAAGCGAAATCGTTGCGGATGAGCTGTTCTTGGAAATGCTGATCTGGTTGTTGGGTGCGGCATTGTAGGTGGCGTCCTGGAGCTGCCAGGCAGCGCCGTCCCAAACGCGATTCTCCGCGCCCATCGGTCCATCGACCCACGAGCCCAGCCAATAATTCGCGCCGCCGTTGACCGGTCCCCAACTGATCGGCCGACCCCAGCCATTGCCGGACGGGTCGCCGGTCGGCCCGTTGTCAATCATGACCATGTACTTGCCCCAGTCGGTCGCGACCGGGTCGCCGGCCAGATTAATCTTGAAATTGATGTTCGTGCCGTCGTCGGTCACTTCCGCCGACAGAATGTCGAGAATGCCGCCGCCCGCGCCGGTGAAGACATCACCCGCGGTGTCGTTGTAAACCGTCGCCGAGGCCGTCGATGCCGACAGCGCCAAGGCCGCACATGACATCAATGCAAACGTCTTCTTCATTTCCTCGCTCCTTGCTCGTGGCCGGCCGTGTTCGGCGTCCGGCGCTACCCCTGTTGCTTAGCCGATTGGCTAAATGCAAGTCCGCACTAAGCGCCGAGCCGCGGCGAAAAACCGCCCTCGGTCGCTGCTAAAACAATTTACCTGCCCGATAACGGCCTTGTCAAGCATTTGTGCAACGGGAGCTCGCCAAAACCGACCGTCCGGGCAGAAGTCGTCCGGGCGGCTAGTCCGCAAGCGACCGGAGTAGCGTCCCCTTATCGGCCGCGGCCTTTTCCACCTCCACCGGCGAGCGATTCTTCAGCGACCAGGCGTCGTGCCGAACCGCCGTAACCTGCCATGAGACTTCGACTTGCGGCTTGTCCGTACGGATGACGAAACGGTTGCCCTTGATCTTTTCTGCCACGATGCACTGTGCGAATTGCCCCAGCGGGGTGAGCTGGTAGCGGAATTCCCCGTTTAGCGCCTCGAACCAATTCGGAAGGACCACCTCTGCTATCCCGCGGTCGTCGGTCACGATGTTGCCGCTGTAAATGTTCATCATTTCGGACGACTCGACTGACGTATGCACCAGCAGCTTGTTCTCGGGGTCGAGCGGGTGATCGATGCAGAAGTTCTTCACCGCGGCCTGAATGATGTCCGCCACGATGATTCCCTGGCCCTGCTGCGTCACTGCCATCTCAGCGACCCGCGCTCCAGCCGCGTTCTGCACGTAGACATTTCCGCGCGAACCGCCGCCCATACCGGCCATGACCTTGTTGTCAGGGTCCGTGAGCTGAAGGAAACCGCTGTCCACGCCCGGCGACAAACCGGTCGCGACACGGGTGCTTGCGATTCCATTGGTCACACTGATCACGCCATTGCGCACATCCAGGCGCGAGACGGGATTGTCAGTGTAGATTCCGACAAGGCCGGTCGCTGACTTGATGGTGAATCGGCGCTGCCCGTGATCGTCGATGTAAAAGTCGTTTTGCGGATCCTTGCCCACGCCCCAGACCGGCTTGCCACGATCGACCAGATCGATGCCTGCATATTGCGGCGCGGTCAGACCCGACTCGATCCGCAAGAGGCACATCGCGTCGTTGTGTTCGGCGAGGTGAAGTTTGGCAATCGGCGTTGTCGTGCCGATGCCCAGATTGCCCTGCGTAAACACGGCGTGGTTCTGCACGAGCGAAAAGGGCGACGCGCCCGCCGGGCCTGCTGGCCCGACTGGCCCCTGAGGTCCGGCCGGTCCGGTTGCACCGGTCTCGCCCTGCGGACCTGTTGCACCGCTAGCGCCGATGGTTCCCTGTTGACCAGTTGCACCGCTCGATCCACTCGCACCGGTGTTTCCGTCAGCACCGGCAGCGCCGTTTGCGCCATTGGAACCGTCGGCCCCGTCTTGCGGGGTCGAGCTGCCTCCATTCGGCGCAGTGCCGTTAATCAGTGGATTTCCCGACAGGCCGCCCAGCTGATCGGGCAGCAACTGCCCGCCCGGCGTGTTACATCCGGGCATGAAAATGACAAAAGTATACAATGCGAGCGCGCTCGGCGTGACGCGCAAGAGCAAACGAGCCATGACATTCCCCCCATGCGCACGGGTCTGCCGGCGAGACTGCCAGACCGGACGCATCCGCGTGCGACAGGGTATTGTTCATGCATTACGGAATAAAGTCGAGTCGCTGCGTCATTATGGAAATGGATGAACGCCGACAAGGATCGCGCGGATCGGAAGGTCCTGGAATCGGTGTTTTTCCCCAGTCGTCGAATCGAGCGGACGCATCAGGGGGCTACGTCCCGAAACTTGTTCTTGATTTCGAGGCCGATGGTCGCGTCGAGATTCGGACCACGCAGGGCCGGACCGGCGGCCACGATCTTGCCGGTGTCGGCGTCGATGAGGAACGCCGCGGGAATGCTGTTGATGTTCCACTTCAGCCCGATGTCCGTGCTCCAGAACTTGCCCTCGTACACCTGCCGCCAGGGCAGCTTGCGGGCGGCGGCAAACTTCTTGACGGCCTCGGCCTGACCGGGTTTGTCGAAGCTGATGCCCAGGACATCGAGACCCTTGTCGTGATATTTGTCGTACACGGCCTTCACGTTGGGCAGCTCGGCGACACAGGGGCCGCACCAGGTGGCCCAGAAATCGACAAGTACTAATTTGCCCTTGTAGTCGCCGGGGAAGTTGACCGGCTTGCCGTCGAGGCCCGGCCCGGTGAAGGTCTGGGCGATGTCGCCGACCGCGGGCGGGGCGCTGCGCTTGGCGATCTCTTCCGGCGACGGCGCCTTCTTCAGGGTGAACTCGGTGCCGTCAGCCTTGACTGTTTCGACTTGATACCAGCCGTCGGCCAGCTTGAAGGACTTGTCGATGGGCAGGCGTTCGCCCGGGCCGAAGTTGGAATCTCCGTTGGCGTCGAGCAGGAGCACCAGCGCGGCGCTGCGCCCCTGCGGATGGGTGAAATCTCCCGCTGAAGCGCGGTCCAGAAGGACCGTGGAGAACTTCTTCGCATCCACGGTCAGATCGCCTTGCGCGCCGGCTTGCAGAGATGCATAGATCGCTCCCGTGGGAAGTCGGCGGACTTTGGCCTGCTCCGGCAGAAATCGAAAAATGCGAATGCTCCGGTCGTTGAGGGCCGCATTCTGCGAGGTCAATTTGATGGTCGATTCGTGGGCCGTGATCGTGCTGGCCGTGTCTGTGGAGTTCACCACTGACCATTTCGACTCGGCATCGTCGGTCAGGTCGCCGTTGGCGTTGATGTCGATCCAGATGGCCGGCGCGGCCGCATTTGTCTCGTCGAGCGCGATGCAAATATCAATCAGCTCGGTCGCCGGCCCGAATTGAAACCTTGCCCATTGCAGGCCGGTTCGATCCGGCGCTTTGGTCACGCACGATGGCTTCTCATTGGAAAGCACCGCCGCCTGCGGGTCGACCGCACCGAACCGGCTCATAGAGGCGTCGGGAATCGGCGAAAGCCGGGCGGTGAGACCCGTAGACTCGGCCGCGTGGGAGAGCACGAGGGCCATTCCGATCATGAACTGGAGCATGCGACGTATCCTCTGCCTTCATGGATACCTGCGGGCCGAAGCGGCGCTGCGGCTCACATCATATCACAGCGGCATGCGCGGAATCGACTAGTACTCCGACTCCTCCCGTTCCCGCGGCTTTTCGTAATCAAGCACGTCGCTGGCCGTGGCCCGCTCAACCTCCAGTTTGGCCGAAAGCGTGCCCGATTGCGTGAACTGGACGATGACGTCCAGAATCTCGCAGTAAGGCACGGCCAACCCCGTGAACTGTCCGTTGGAATCCTGTGTCGGTGTGCCTCCCAGGAAGGTGAGCAAATCGGCCAGACGCGCGGACACCTTCATCGGCGGCGAAGTCTTCTTGTTCAAACGGTTCTTATAGATGACGGTCAAATCGCGATCCTTGCGATTCGACGAAATCTGAACGCGCGCTTCCCAATCGCGGTCCTCGCCATTGGGATACATCGCGGGCGCCTTGCAGGCCAGATCCGATCCGAAAATGGCGAGGCGCGGCGCAAGCGTGCGCTGTGCATAAATGAGCGGCGGGCCTTTGCAGTCGATCACATCCAGAATGAGGTTGTCTTCGTCCAGAACCTTTGATCGGATGCAGGGATGCTGATGTAGACGCAGGGCTCGATACGCCTTGATCCGCGTCAGATTGTCGTTGCCATCCAGAAGCTTGCGCAGGTGCTCGCCGGCCGCGTACATCTTGACCGCAAAGCCAAGCTCCTCGATGGCCTGATCGCGAAACACGCTCGACTCATCCGCGGCAAAGCGGGCGACCACTTCCATGCCACCCTTGTCGCCCATGCGCATGCCCGTCCGTCCGCTGTAGTAGCGAACCGGTGCGAGGGCGTGGTCATAGAGCGACTGAACCGTGGGCAGGGTGCTGGCCCCGATCGCCTCCAAGGCGACCGCGATGGATTCATAGTCGGAATCAGATTGCTGCATCTCCGCGGCCAGGTCCTTGGTGCGTTGCTCGAGAAAACCATCGCTGCTGATCAGGGTCGTGTGTCCGACATAGTCAAGGAAGAGCTTCTTGCGCAGGCGGTGCTGTGGCGGCACGTTGATTTCGATCAGGGTTGGGCTTTTGGCATCCGCGATGGTATCGAGGGTGCCATAAACGCTGTTGATGCGATTTCGCACCCGAACGGCATCGCTGTAGCGTGGATCGTTCAGCACGAGCCGCACCTTGCGCGGCTTGACCACGGAGCCGCCGCCCAGGACGACGCCCATGCGCGGATTCACTTTGGTCGCTGACTCGGACCCTTGTCCGAAGGGGCTGATGAAAATCGGACCCGAGGCGGTGGCCAGCGTTGCGCCGCTGATCACGCCGCTGGGCGTGTCGGCATAGAGGGCCATGTCGCACAGGACCAGTCGTCCGCCCAGGATGGATTTGCATTGTTCGCCCAAGCTGCGCACTGCGACGTCAAAACGCGTGCCCTTCTCGGCGGCTGAA
>CAYXEY010000129.1:0-10513 GCA_964464105.1 uncultured Planctomycetaceae bacterium | reverse complement strand
CGCGTGCAGGGCTGCTTGTAGGCCACGATGGCCAGGGTCTCCATGGCCGCGCCCGTCAGCTTGGTCTCTTGCCGAACGCGCTGCAGCTTGGAGAGCCAGCGGTTGTAGGCCGGCAGGGTCATCATGCGAAAACCGCCGGCGACTTCCTCGATGCGAAAAGCGTTGCCTGCCGCGACGTACATCTCATTCAGAGCGTCGATGTGCTTGCGGACATCGCGTGCATCGCCGACCCCAAGGATAGACGCGATCTTGTTGGGCGGAAGGGGGGCGTCGGCGGCGAAGAGGATCGCCTCGACCACGCGCATGGGAACGATTTCGACTGTGTCGGTGGTCGGTTCCCGGTTGTCGGTCGTCAGGTGTTGGTTGTCAATTGACAGTTCAGCATCCGCAGGGGCTGCGTCATCACCAGCGCGCACGCCTTCCGGGCCGCTGGATGGTTGCTCGACGCTCCCGGCGACATCATCAGGAAGCGGGGCGCTGTCCCCATGTGGGCTGCCGGCATCGGCGCGTTGTATCGAACGTTTTTTCTTACGCCTGGGCGACGGCAGTGAATCGTCGGGCATCGGTCCAGTTGCGTCAGCAGACGCGATGAGGGGTTCATCCGGGATGATGAGAACGCCGTCCATGGCAGAAGGTCTCCGGGGCCTGTTTCTGTACAGGCATTGTAACCCATGACGGGGGAAGGGTCTACGGGAGAATGGCGATTGGCGAAAAGATCATTGGGCGCGGGCGAGCGCGCTCTCTTTGTGGCTGTCACGGTTACGAGCGCCGCTTGGAATGGCAATGCATCGGCTTACTCGACGGCGCTGATCGGCTGACTGACGCCTCCGGCTCCGGCAAAAGGAGAAGGGGAAACGGCCGGATGAGCCGTTTCCCCTTCGTGTTATCGACGAACGTCTGCAAACCCGCCTTACGGGCACGAGGCGCCGGTCAGGATCAGGGTGGTGAACGGGGCCACGTCGTCATTGGACACCAGGGTGTCGCCATTCACGTCGGCACAATTGCCACTGGCGGCAATGACGGCCGCGACGAATCCGGAGACGTCAGTGCCGTTGCGGAGGGAGTCGCCGTTCATGTCGCCGACACAGGCGCAGGCCGCGCCGCCCACGGTGAAGCGGACGAAGGCGATTCCAAAGGCGCCCGGCTTGACCAGCGGAATGTCCTCTGCGATGAGGCCATCAGTTATCGAAAGTCCTACGTTGGAATTCGTGGCGTTCGATGAATTGGCCACTGCATTCGAGAAATCCGTCACGATTCCGGTCAAGAGTGTATTGGGTGGACACGACGGCTGGTCATTGGCCAGATTAGAAACAGACATGGCAATGTAGTAGGTTCCCGGCCCGAAATTGGCGGTCAGAGTGCCCGGTTCGGGGTCATCCATGCCGTAACACGCCAGGGCGTTGAAGCCGGAGTCATAGACCCAGAAGTCGCCATTGGTCGTGCTTCCGACAATGCGTGAAATGGTGATGTCGCCGGGTGCATAGGTCTGGGTCGCCTGCACGGGTACGACCGCAGTCGTCGCGGGCGTAGAGGAATAGGTTCCCGTTGTCGACGCCGTCCCGGTGACCCGGTAGTAGATTTCCTCCTCCTTGCCGAAGCCGTACCACTGAACAGTTCGTGCCGGAAGGTCGCCTGATGCCGTAGTGAGCGCCGTTTGGACAACCGCGTCGGTTCCGGCATTGATGACGCCGGCAGTCTGGGTAAGGCCGCGGATGGTCGCGGTATGTCCGGGCAAGCCGATCGTTGTCAGCGTCAGGCGGTGCCTGTAAATGCCCAGAGGCGCCGAACAGGTCTTGACGCGGTAATAGTCGGCGCTGTTGATAAGGCCGGTGCCCGTGATGGTGGAGCCGGTGGACGAACCCTCGATGAACCGACCGGGCTCAAGGCAATCGACAACGGTCGCGGTCGCCTTACTGTCATTTGCTTCAAGTTCGAAGAACCCACCCACGCTCATGAGGATGTCGGTCGCCGCCTGGTGAAGTTGAGCATCCTGAACCGAGACTGGCACCAGATAAAGGCCGGGTCCCGATCCCGGCGCAACGGTTGCGAGGAACGAAAAAATTCTGTCACCCGCCGCGGCGTCGCCGTGGCCCCCACTGGGACCGTCGTCGAAGAAGGGTTGCGGGAACGAACCGCCGATGGACGTCAGATTGCCGATCACGGAGTGACCAGTGCTCGTTGCGCAGGCTGGAATATTGATTTGAACGGTGAACAGGGTTTGTTCACCGGGATCGACCGCCGAAGGATTTACCGCGGCGGCGATTGAAAATGCAGGCGACACCGTCAGATTGATATTTGTATTTGCCGTGTGTCCCTGTGCGTCCATCGCGGTTACAGGCAACGACACCGCACCAAGCGCTTGACTGGCCGGAATAGTCGCCGCGTAGGTGAATATGCCCGAGCCCGAGGGTGTTTCCGTAAAGGCCTGGTTGTTTGAACCGCCTATGCCCGTTAAGTCGGCTGTAACCGCATGCCCGCTGGTACCGGCACAGCCCAGAATGGTCAGCGCGACTCTCAGTTCGGTTGTACATCCTTGCGGCACCGGTGACGGCGTTGCGGATCCAGCCGGCAACAAGGCACTCGCAACAGTCAAATTGATGTTTCCATTTCCGGTGTGACTTTCGTTATCGGTGACGGTCGTCACAATTGTCGCGGGGCCGACTGGTTGATTGACCGGCACGGACAGGTTATGGGTAAACAAATTCGAGCCAGGTGAGGTCTCGACGAAGGCCTGAGTAGGCGAACCGCCGAATGCGGAGAGGTTTCCTCTGACTTGAATGCCGGTGCTTCCTGTTGGATCGGGGACGACGTTGACACTGAGAAGCGTATTGCAGCCTTGCGGCACTGGTGACGGAGTCGCCGAACCAGTGCCGCCAAAGATTTGCAGATAAGTAATGGAGCCGACCAGACAGCGCTGCGTCAAAAGAAGTCCTGTTCCGGTAAATGGAACCGTTCGAACATCGCCCGTCACAACCTTGGCCATGCCATCTTGATAGGTTTCATACCCACCGACGCAGTCTTTAAAGCGCGGACCGACATTGAGGAACTTCAGGGCAACGCCCACAACTCCTCCCGCGGGCACAATGATGTCGGGGATATCAATCGGAAGCGATACAGCGTTGGCTACTGGTCCTTGCGTGGCCGGGGCGGTACCCAGCAGCGTCCAGCCATTGGCCGATCCGCCCGGGCCCCCAGTGAGGGTTCCGCCTAGGCCGGTCCCGGTTCTGATGTAGACCTCAATGGAGAAAGCGGCGTTGGCTGCAGCATTGGACGCCGTGGTCAGTTCGGTCACGCGAATCGCCGGGCCGATTGCTTCGACGTTGAGGAAGATCGCCCAGTTCGCAGATCCACCGTTGTTAGACGGGCCGGGGTTCAAGTTGAGAAGGGTGGCTAATGCGGGTGTTGCGGCCAGCGAGATCGTTAACGCTCCAATAGCGACAAGAGACTTTTTCATAGGATTTCTCTTATTCTCGGGAGAGCGTTGTTGACATTGTCATTAAGGCGGATTGACGCCAGCTGGACCCATAAGTTGTTTAACAATTCTCTCCAACGTATTCCGTTGGCTTACTGACAGTCAAGCTTTTTGAACTGCGTGAATTCACAGAATTCGGGCGGTCGAGCGATGGCGAGACGATTCCCGCTTGTTATTGTCCTGAGTGGCCTAATAATTTGCACCCCTGGGCCGTGGACCCTCCGACTAGATCGAGGGCTTGGCCCCTCGGGCTTGTCAGATTTGACCGATTTGACGATACTCTCAACGGGACGGACCACTTTCCAAGGCCACGGCAGGGATGCTCAGGCGTGTCACACGATAATCGTTGCATCGGCGTGTTTGATTCGGGAATCGGCGGGTTGACCGTGGTGCGCGAGCTGCGCCGGCGGCTGCCCGGTGAGGACATCATCTATTTCGGCGACACGGCCCGCGTGCCGTATGGCATCAAGAGCAGCGAGACCGTCGCCCGCTTCGCTCGCGAGAACTGCGATTTTCTCGCCCGGTTCGACCCCAAGATGATCGTGGTGGCCTGTAATACGGCCAGCGCCGCGGCCCTGACCGAGCTGGAGGCGACGTTTCCGATACCCGTCTGCGGCGTGGTCCATCCCGGGGCCCGCGAGGCCGTGCTGCTCTCGAAGGGCCGTACCGTCGCGGTCATCGCCACCGAGGCGACGATCAATTCGGATGCCTACCGTCGGGCGATGCGGCATTACGACCCGAATGTCCGCGTGGTGCAGCGGCCGTGTCCGCTGTTCGTGCCAATCGCCGAGGAGGGCCGGCGGCCGGATGACCCGATCGTGCTGGCCTTGGCGAAGGACTACCTGGAGCCGCTGGTGAAGCTCGACCCGAAGGTGCTGGTCATGGGCTGCACGCATTACCCGCTGTTGCGAGTGGCGATTGAGGCCATCGTGGGCGATGACATCAAGCTGGTGGATTCGGGCGAGCAGACCGCGAAGGTCGTGGTGGACAAGCTGACGGCACAAGGCGCACTGGCGGATCACGCGACAGGCGGTAATCTCACGTGCTATGTCAGCGACAACCCTCAACGATTCCGCGAGATCGGCCAGCGCTTCCTGCAGCAGCCGATCGTCGACGTCACCTGGATATCCCCTGAGCAGTTCTTCGAGCAGCATGCCACGCCCGGCATCGGGGCGTCGGCGTAGGGTAGCCCTAACGGGGCGTCGGAGTGTAGCCACGGGTGAAGATCGCAATGCGATCGAAACCCGTGGAACACGTTTGGTTTTTTCTATTCCGCCCCGGAAGGGGCGATGGAGTATCGTACGCCGCGAGAAGATGCTTCGCGGGTACGCCCACACCTTATCGCACGCCACCTCTGCCCCTTCGGGGCGGG
Source organism: uncultured Planctomycetaceae bacterium (assembly GCA_964464105.1). Classification (GTDB taxonomy): domain Bacteria; phylum Planctomycetota; class Phycisphaerae; order UBA1845; family UTPLA1; genus CAYXEY01. The sequence goes on along the minus strand of CAYXEY010000129.1, from coordinate 5,669 downwards.
AAAAGAATTATCCGCGTCATTCCCACGGGTTGCGCTGCGCTTCACCCGTGGCTACATTCCTGCGCCCCTACCGGGGCGGATGCGCGTCCGCGATTGCCTTGATCGTCTCGTTTCTCTGCGCCGGCTGCCAGTCGAATGGCAGCGAGCGGCGCTGGTATGAACGGAAGCCCGGCGGCGAGCAGCTTGCCGCGCGGGCCTTGGAAGGTCACACCGCTGATGAGCGGCGGCAAAATGTGATCGCCCTGGCCGAATCCCGCGATGCCGGCGCCGACTGGGCCATCAAGACGTTCGATTCCATCGCCCGCACCGATGTCGATGCCACGGTTCGCTCCGCCGCGATTGGTGGGTTGGCCCAATCAGCCGACAGCCGCAGTGTGCCCACGCTTATCAAGATCACGGAGGCCATTGATGCTGATGGGGCCGACGTGAAGAAGGCCGCTCCCGTCGTGCGCTGGGATGCGATCCGCCTGCTGGCTCGAATTGTGGACCGACACACCTACCAAGAATCGCAGCGTCCGGACATCGTGCGGTGCTTGATGGAGCGTGCGGCGGGCGATCTCGATCGCAATGTGCGGATGACGGCGATCGACACGCTTGCTTACTTCGCAGAGCCGCAGATCCCCGGCCGCCTGGTGGAATGTCTGGAAGTCGACGACTTCGCGGTGCGCAATGCCGCCGAAAAGTCGTTGATCGCACTGACCGGCGCGACCAATCAGCACGATGCGGATGCATGGCGCACCTGGCTGGCCGCGCATCCCGATCCATTTGCCCAGGCCGGCCGATCGCCGCCCGAGCTGGAGAATCAGAAGACGGCCGAACGCTCGTGGTGGCCGTGGTGATTCTCGCGGTAATAATCCCGTAGAGCACGCGCGAACTTTTCTCGAATCGCGTCGTCGATTTGCAAGGCTGCTCATACAGGCTTACGGTACGACTACGAGGTGCGAATCGTGAACAAAACCAGCATCAAGATAGACGCCAAGCGGTGCCACGACCTGGATCAGGCGCGGCGGCTCGAGTGGCTGGTGACGAACGGACGCGGCGGCTTCGCGATGGCCTCGCTGTCGGGCCTGCTCACACGCCGATATCACGGACTGCTCGTCGCCGCGGTCAAGCCGCCGGTCGATCGGTTCGTGCTGCTCGCCAAGTTGGAGGTGTCCGCGCTGGTTGGCGGGCTGACCTACGAGCTTTCGACCAACGATTACCCCGAGGCGGTGCATCCCAACGGCTATCGCCTGCTCGAATCATTCATCGCCGGTCCCACGCCCACCTGGCGCTGGCGGATGGGCGACACGGTCATCGAGCAATCGCTCTGCATGACCCAGGGTGAAGATACGACGCATATTCGGTTCTGTCTCATCGAAGGCCGCCAGCCGGTCACACTCATGGTTCGCCCGATGTGCACCAGCCGGCATTATCACACGCTGACTTCGCGGAAGTCGCAGGATGGCCCCACGGTGCGAATTGAGAGCGAGGTCGTGCATCTCGACTGGCCACAGGATCGGCCCTCGTGGCAGATCAGCCACAACGGAGAGTTCAAGTCCGCCCCCGACTGGTATTACGACTTCGTGCTGGTCAGCGAGGCCGAGCGCGGGCAGAACTGGATGCAGGATCTGTTCACGCCCGGTGTGATTTCCCGTTCGCTGAATCCGGCCAATGCAACGCACCTGACGATCACGGCGTCGACACAGTCGACCGGCTGGAAAGCGGCTGATCGAGCGTTTGAGGCGGCGAACGTGCGTCTGACCGACGTCTCGGAAGCACAGGCCCGCGCCAGGTCCACCGTTGACAAGCAGGGGGCCGGCCGCGGTCAACGCGACGATGCGCTGGTCGACGCGCTGACCGCGGCAACCGCGGCTTTTCTGGTTTCCCGAGGCGACGGCTCACGCACCATCATCGCCGGATACCCCTGGTTTGAAGACTGGGGTCGCGATTCATTCATCAGCCTGTCGGGTCTGTGCCTCGTGACGGGTCGATTCGACGACGCCCGGGCGATCATCGAGGGATTTGCGCAGTTCATCGACCAGGGCATGATTCCGAATCGCTTTCCGCCCTTCGGCGAGGCCCCAGCCTACAACACCGCCGACGCAAGCCTCTGGTATATCCATGCAATCGATCGCTACGTTGCCTACACCGGCGACTGGGCGTTCGTCGAAAAGCGCATGTTCAAGGCGATTGTCGAGATTTTGGAGGCCCACGAGCACGGCACACGGCATGGCATCGGTCTGCGCGACGACGGCCTGCTCGCAGCCGGATGTCCGGGCCAGCAGCTCACCTGGATGGACGCCAAGATGGGCGACTGGGTGGTGACGCCGCGGGTGGGCAAGCCGGTCGAGATCAACGCGCTGTGGTACAACGCGCTGCAGATTGCATCGGAATTCGCGAAACGCATCGGAGATCGCGCCCGCGCCGAGCGGTGGTCGCGCATCGCGAAGCAATGCCGCGATTCGTTCAACAAGCGATTCTGGAATGCGGCGCGCTCGTGCCTGTTTGACGTGGTTGATGCCGATCACGTCGCTGGAAAAGATGACGCGGCGCTGCGGCCCAATCAGCTATTCGCGCTGAGCCTGACGCATCCGGTGCTGGATGAGTCGCGCGGCCATGCGGTCGTGGAAACATGCGAGAAGCAATTGCTCACGGCCATGGGGTTGCGAACGTTGGCGCCCGGCGAGCCCGGCTATTGTCCGCGGTACGCAGGGGACATGCGCTCGCGTGACGCGGCCTATCACCAGGGGACCGTGTGGCCGTGGCTGCTGGGGCCGTTCATTACGGCGTACATTCGAGTGGCGGACGATGGCGCCACGGCGCGGACGAAAGCCCGCCGATTCCTCGCGGGTTTGGAAGCGCACCTCAGCGATGCCGGAATCGGCAGCGTGTCCGAAGTCGCCGATGCCGAGCCGCCGCACACGCCTGGCGGGTGTCCGTGGCAGGCGTGGAGCGTGGCGGAGCCGCTGCGGGCGCTCTGCGAGGACATTCATCAGATGGGGCCGGCGGTTCGCGGCGAGGTCGAGTCTGAAAAGCGCAAGCCGGTTGCGATGGCCCGCTGAACTTCATTCAACAAGGCAACCCCTGGCGAAGGTCAAAGGTGTGCCACCGCTCACTGAGCAGTGGCATACCGTCAATTTGATCTGTCGCACCGATCAGCCATCACCGAGTTTCAAGGCTGGCCGATGATCGGGAGCGACGTGCCGGACTTGGCCGGCTGTGCGGCGGGGGCAACCGGTGACGGCGGCGGACCCATGTCATCGAGGTAAACGTCGTCGAAGCCCGTCGCATCCACTTCGCGGCGGAGCAGGAAGTAGATAATCGTGAACGACGAATAGGCGAACGACACGACGAACGCGCCGATCAAAATCGCCAGCCCATAGACCCAGCCCTGCACCAGCCATTGAGCGACCGCTTGGCTCCAACTCTCGGGCTTGGTGATGAACGTGCCCATGTAGGGGTTGGAAACGAAGTCGATCGTCGGCGCCTGCCACATGGCATCGAGCTTGCCGACTTCGGTGGTGCCGCCGGTCACCTTCACATGGTCCACGTTCATCGAGAGACCCAACCCCGCGTGAACGCAGGCCAGGGTCAACCGGGCGACGATCTTGACGAATGTCAGACAGAGCGCGCCATAGATCATTGAAACAAACAAATAAAACACCGTCCGCCACGGCCTTGCCATGAGATAGCCGAATGAGCGCGAGATCGCGTCGAACGCATCGGAGCCTTCGACCGCAATGGTCGGATACATCAGCCATCCGCCGCCGATGCTGCCGATGATCAGCAGGGCCATCAGGAATCCGATCAGCATCCACAGTCCGAAGAACAGGCTCATTCCGATTTCGCCGACCCAGGGAATGAGACCGAAAGCGCCGGGAATGGCGAGTGCGACCAGACCGATGAACATCGCGGCCGCGGGCACGACCGGGGCCAGCACGAAACTCAGCAGCTTCTCGCGGGTGAAACGAATCGCCTCCATCGGTCCGATCCGTTCATCGCGGGCGACCTCCAGTGCAGTTAGCCGGCAGATCGCTCCGCCCACCATGGCCCAGACGGCCAGCGATGCGGCGATGAAGAGAATGGCGAAGCCGGTGTGCATGCGGAGCAGCCAGAGCTTGGTGTAGCCGATGGCGATGATCCCGCTCACGACGCCGGAGGGTCTCAATGAAATCACCGAATCGGTGAAGTGATTGGTGATCGTCCGCGCCTGATGCAGCAGCAGGCTGAATGTGCCGGTGGGTTGAATCGTGGCGCCAGATTTCCTGGCGTCTTCCGCCCACTTGAGCGTCAGGTCTTTGCTGCCATTGTTGATGACGAACTGCTGCAACTCGTTGGTGGACATGCCACCAGTCACAACGGCGACGGGGCGGCTGGTCTTGCCGACGAAATTCTGCGACCAGTCGAGTAGTAATCCGACAAGGACAATCGCGAGCAGGCCGCAGAAGGCGATGCCGAGCCGATGGGGACTGATGGCCATCTGGAATGCACGAAACAGATGCACACAACTGCAATAGTCCGCCCAGTTGATCCGCTTGATGTCGCCGGTCTCTCCCGCCATGTCGTCAACCTCCCTGCCGCAATGAAATGTCGCACGGGTCGCTCGCCTGGCAGCCCGTTCCCCCGCGAGCGGCCATAATAGAAGGGCAAGTGCGGGGGCCGTCAAATCGAGGCTGAACCGCCAATCACCGCTCGATTTGGACAGGGCCGTTGATGCAGCGCAGCGTGGTGGGGGAGAGGAGCCTGTTTACCGCGGCGGCGAGGTCGTTGGCCGATGCGGACCGACTCGTGACCACGAACGTCGCGGATTCGCCGGGCAGCAGAGTGAGCATTTGATCGCTGACGACGGCGTCGGCGATCACGCGGTCGGGGGTGAAGACGAGATCACGGATAAGCGACTTGGCTTCGATGACGACGTGTACCGCATCGCCCTGCGCTCGACACGTCGCCCTCAGGCGGGCGTCCGGCATGCTCAAATTCTTGTCGCGCTCGAAGAACCAGACGGCGCGGCGTCCCGTTGATCCGATTTCATCCGCCACGATGCACTCCGGCGACCGATTCGCCGGCTCGCCGAGCGCCTCGGTCAGGTCGATGAGCTTACTCGAATCGCGCGGACCGATGCTGATGGGCGCTTCGACCATTCGCACGACCGCCCCATCGAATTGAAGGCGCCTGGCCTGCACGCGTCCTGACCATGGATCGTCTGTGTAATTCACCGCAAACAGGCAGGGCCGGCCGTCGATCGGCTGGATGGTCAGCAGTCTTGGTGAGCACGCGCGGCGCACGGCATACCACAGCGGCTTGGGCCGACCGGCCACGTCGATGGCGGACCAACTGTGTCCGGCCCAGGCGTCGTTGAGCTGCCAGAAGATGGCGCCGCCGCAGCGTTCGCGGTGGATGCGGGCCCATTCGATGCCGATGGAGATGGCCCGGGCCTGAAGCACATGGGCTTGATAGAGCCATTCGTCGAAATCGCGTGCCTGCGCGAAATGCTCCGCGAGAGGCTGATCGTATCGAATCGCATCGCCTCCAGACGCTCGCTGGCGGCCGCGGAGGAGACGTTGAATGATGTCTGCTTCAACTTCGTGACTTCGTGCCTCCGTGCCTTCGTGCCTTCCCTCTGTCCCTTTGTCCCTGGGTTCCTCTGTCCCTTCCCAGAGCGTCGCATAATTCGGCGGACTCTGATG
>CAYXEY010000128.1:0-10520 GCA_964464105.1 uncultured Planctomycetaceae bacterium | reverse complement strand
GCATGGTGCTGCTGTATGCCTTCGCGCAGCTCTCGAAGGAAGGCGCGATCGTCTTTCCGATTCTAGTCATGTTGACGGGTGTCCTTGTGCCCGGCGGAAGACGCGTCGCCGAATCGGGTGTACGGGCACTTGTGCTGGCGGTCCCGCTCGTCGCAGTGGCGTCAGTCTGTATCATCCTGCGGCGAAGCATCCTGGGCTTCGATCGCATCGATCTGCCCTGGGCGCCGACGCTGGCGGGTGTGCTGCTTACCATGCCCAGCCTGATCGCGTTTTACATGCGGCAAGCCTTGTTTCCGTGGATACTCGGTCCGCAATACCCGCTTCGTGCCGTGCTGCCCGGTGCGATGACCGGCGGCAACTTCTATCTACCGTTGATCATCTGCATCACGGCGTTGGCGCTCTTCGTCGGATTGAGCATACGTCGCCCCGCGTATCGCATCGGACTGCTGTGGTTTGCATTGCCGTTGCTGTTGTCGCTGGACATCCGGTCGTTTCGACCCGAGGAGCTGGTGCACGATCGCTATCTCTACCTGCCGCTGATGGGCATGCTTCTGATGGTCATTCTTCTTATTCGCGATGGGCTCATGCTCAGCAAGAACAAAAACAACACGAGAAATGGACTGATCGCCGCTTCGCTCTTGGTGTCGCTTGCTCTCGCAGTCATGACGCATTTGTACAACCCGGTGTGGAGCAGCGAGCTTGCACTGTGGACCCGCGCAAGCGAAGTTGACCCCAACTCGGCCATGGCCTTCGGACAACTCGGCGCAGCCCACTACGCACAAGAAAAAGCGACAAAGGTCTGTACGAAGTCGAAGGCGGCCTACCTCCGGGCGCTCGAAATTCTCCCGACGATGACCCAGGCCCACCTGGGCTTGGGATTCATCGCCAATTGCGAGGGCCGGCCGGCCGAGGCGCAGTCCTATTTCGAAGCCGTGCTGCGCGATTTTCCCGACGATGAAGACGCCCGTGACAATCTCGCGCTTTCATTCCAGATGCAGGGTCGCTACGACGACGGGATTCGCGTGTTCGACGAAGGCCGCCGGCTGTCGCCTTACCGTCATGCGCGGTACACCGTGAACATGGCCGTGCTGCATGTGATGGCCAGACGAATGGGAACCGCGCTGACCGAGCTGGAGTCGATCCGCGAGGCGATGAGCCAGTCGGTTGATCCGCTGGTGCTGCTCGGATGGCGGCACATGGCCCGGCTGTATGCTCAGATCGGTCGGCCTGCCGATGCGCTGGCGGCGTGCGAAAACTACCTGCGCATGACCGAGCGGTTCGCGGATGACGCCGGCGTGGCCGCGACTCGGAAGGAAGTGGTCGAGCTGCGATCGCAACTGAGCCGCGGGGGATGACGCGGTTGATGTCCGTGGAAAGATGAGACGTTTCAAATGGCTTTGTTGCTGCGCAATTTGACGCTGGGACTGGATGAGCCGGAGGAGGTTCTGCGCGAGCGGGCGGCGCGGCGGCTGCGCATTCCCGCGGAGGCCATCGAGCAATGGTCGCTGGTCAAGCGGGCGATCGATGCGCGGCGCAAGGACGCCATCGTCTTTGTATACAATTTGGAAGTTGCTATCGCGGGTGGAGTGCGCGAGGAGAAGCGCATTCTGCGCGGAGTGCATCGGTCGGATGTCGCGTTGATTGAGCACGCGCCGGTGATCAAGCCGCCGCGCGGCGACGAGCCACTCGCGGAGCGGCCCATCGTGGTGGGGTTCGGTCCGGCCGGCATGTTCGCGGCTCTGGCCCTGGCCCGCGCGGGTTTCAAACCGATCGTGCTGGAGCGCGGACAGGGTGTGAAGGCCCGGCATCGCGACATTCTGCAGCGCTTCTATCGCGAGCACGAATTCGATTCGGAGAGCAATCTGCTCTACGGCGAAGGGGGCGCAGGAGCGTACAGCGACGGCAAATTGTATACACGCGTCAACGATCCACGCATGCGCGATATCCTGGAGACCATGGTCGCCCACGGCGGCAAGCCGGGTATCCTGGTCGACAGCCGTCCGCATCTGGGCAGTGACTGGATTCCCACGATCTGCTGGCGGATTCGCAAGACCATCGAATCGCTCGGCGGCGAAGTGCGCTTCGGCGTGCGGTTGGACGACGTGAAAATTGAAGACGGGCGTCTCACCGCAATCACGGTGCACACGCCACAAGGCGTCGAACGAATCGCTTGTGGACCGGTTCTCCTGGGATTGGGGCATTCAGCGCGGGACACCATTCGCATGCTGGCCTCCCGCGGCGTGACCATCGCGGCCAAGCCGTTTCAACTCGGCGTGCGGATCGAGCATCCGCAGGCACTGGTGGACCGATGGCAATACGGTGCATCCTGCGGTCATCGCCGCCTGCCACCGGCGGAATATCACGTGGTGTCAAAGGGCGCGGCCGGCGAGCTGGGTGATATGTACAGCTTCTGCATGTGCCCGGGCGGACAAATTCTTCCCACGATGGAATCGCCCGGACTGATCGCCACCAACGGCGCATCGCCGGCGGGGCGATCGAAGCCATTTGCCAACAGCGGTCTGGTGGCCACGGTGCCGCTCGCGATCGTGCAGGATGACGCGCTGACCGGTCTGGCCTATTGCGAGGACTGGGAACGGAAGGCGTATGAGGCGACCGGCGGCGATTACAAAGTGCCGGCGCAGCGCGCGACCGACCTGCTTGCGGGACGCAGCTCCGACGGCCGACTTGAGACCAGCTACCCCCTCGGCGGATCGTGGACCGATCTGCGCCGCATCCTCCCGGCATTCATCATTGATAGTCTCAAGAAAGCACTCGTCGATCTCGATCGGCGCTTGCCCGGTTTCGCCGGAGGCGATGCGCTGGTGACCGGCCCCGAGACGCGGGCCAGCGCCCCGGTGCGCTTCCCGCGCGATGGGCAAACGCGCGAGGCCGTTGGCATCGCCGGGCTGTATCCGATCGGCGAAGGCGCGGGCTACGCCGGCGGGATCATGTCGGCGGCGGCAGACGGCATGGCCACGGCCGAGGCGATCATCCGGCGATTTGCGCCAATTCGTTGATATCAATGAAATTACGACGCCTTCGATCAGTGATTGGCCGCTCGCTGCCGGTTGGCGGGTGAAGCGGGCTTCCGCTAAACTGGTTGGGCGGGATTGCGGTGGATTTTCTCCCTCGAATGTGCCGAATTCCCCACCCGGAGGCGATGCCAGCATGGCGGCCAAGAGCGGCTATTTTCGCAACATCTACGACACGGCCCGAACCATCGCGATCGGGATGCGGATCACCCTCAAGTACTGCTTCGCCCGTACGGTGACCCTGCAATACCCCGACATGGCCCCGGCCCTGCAGCCGCGGTATCGCGGGTTTCACTGGTTCGAGGCCGAGAAGTGCATCGCCTGTGACATGTGTGCCAAGGCCTGCCCGATCGATTGCATTTACATCGAGAAGAGCGGCCCGCGGAAGATCGACAAGGCGACCAACATCGCCATCGGCGGGGCGCTGCAGCGCTACGCGATCGATTACTCCAAATGCATGTTCTGTGCGCTATGCTGCGACCCGTGCCCGACGGATTGCATCCACATGGGCGACAACCATGACATGTCGGCGTACACACGCGACGACATGGTGGTGGAGTTCACCGAGCTGGCCAAGGAGGGCAAGCAGACGCCCGAGCCATATTGGATGCAGAAGGAAAATATGCCCCAGTGGGCGGCTGAAAAGAAGGCCCGCTGGGAGGAACGCGCCCGACCGGTGCGGGAAGAGATGATCAAGGCGCTGTCGCCGTCGACGGCGAAAAAGGAAGCGGCGACGGCCGAGGCGTGATGTTTGAGAGCAGCCCTCCGCGCGAGCGAGGGCCCGAGGTGCATAGAGTATGGCGTCTATCTATCCATTGGCGGCCGGCGGAAGCAGCCTGGTGCTGGGCCTGCTGATCTTCATCGTGGCCGGCATCGCCATGTCGCTGGGCGCGATCCTGATCGGCAAACTGACGCGAACGAGCTTGCCCCATCCAGAGAAGGCCATGCCCTATGAGTGCGGCGAGCCGGCGATCGGGTCCAGCTGGGTGCAGTTCGACCTGCGGTTTTACGTGGTCGCGCTGGTGTTCATTATTTTCGATATTGAAATCGCCCTGTTCTATCCGTGGGCAGTGGTCTTTAGGCAGGGCGGCACGGCGGCACTGCTGGACATGCTGTTCTTTTTCGGGGTGATCGTGGTGGGATATCTCTACCTTTGGCGGTTCGGCTATCTCGATTGGGTGCGCTCGACCGCGACCACGAGCAAGCCGGCGGTGCCGCGCAAGTCGGATGCATTGTCTAAAGCCGCCCGACAGTGGGCGTAAATCAGGCCATCTGGAGTGACGCATGAGCTGGATCGAAAACCGATTTGAAGAAGGCCTGATCATCACGTCGCTCGACTGGGCGATCAACTGGGGGCGGGCCAACAGCGTGTGGCCGATGACCTTCGGGCTGGCCTGCTGTGCAATCGAAATGATGGCGGTGGGGGCGAGTCGGTTCGACATCGATCGCTTCGGGGCCGGGGCGTTTCGCGCCACGCCGCGGCAGGCCGATCTGATGATCGTGGCCGGCACGGTCAACTTCAAGATGGCCAGCCGCGTGAAGCGTCTCTACAACCAGATGCCCGAGCCGAAGTATGTCATCGCCATGGGCGCCTGCACCGTCGGCGGCGGGCCCTACTTCAAGCATGGCTACCACGTGGTGAAGGGCGTCGATCTGGTCGTGCCGGTCGACATCTATGTGCCCGGCTGTCCGCCGCGGCCGGAGAGCTTGATCGAAGGATTGATGCGGCTGCAGGACAAGATCAAGCATCAGACCATCGCGCGGGATCCGTGGCGGAAGACGAAGGAAAAGGCGCTTGGCGCCGCGCCGGCCGTTGCAACGGCGTGATCCTGAAAAAGGAATGGCGAGAATCGACATTCGCTCCGGTACATACCGGCTGACAAGCAGCCAGTGAGACACCACAAATCGAAGCAGTGGAAATGAATCCATGATTGCGGAAGAGATAGCAGATATTTTGAAGAAGCGCTTCGGCGACGCGGTGCGATCGACGAAGTTCGAGACGGCCCATCCGCACGTCACCGTGGACGCCGCGGCCTGGCATGACGTCGCCGTGTTCCTCAAAACCGACGATCGTCTTCAATTCGACATGCTCCGCTGCATCACCGCGGTGGACATGCTGGAGGATGGACAGTTCGTCGTGGCCTACGACCTGCACTCCACGAACGGCGTTGAAAACAGCCGCGATTTGTGGAAGGAGCGCCACAAGTTCTGCGTGAAGGTCGCCGTGCCGCGCGACAACGCGCATTTGGCCAGCGTCGCCGACGTCTGGGCCGCGGCCGACTGGCACGAGCGCGAGGCGTACGACCTCATGGGTGTTAATTTCGACAATCACCCCGATTCGGTGGACAGCCCGGAAGGCCGCCACCCACGGCGCATCCTGTGTGCCGACGACTGGGTGGGCCATCCGCTGCGCAAGGACTACGAATTCCCGATGGAATACCACGGCATTCCAGCGGTGACGGAATACGGCCAGACCCGGCCGGTGCATTGACTAGATTTTTGATTCGTACTTCAACGACGTGTAGCAGAAATAAACATCATGACCACCTTTCAAGAAGCCACATTTGTCGCCCTGCCGGACATCAACACCGACTTGTCGCGGTCCGACATCGAGCAGGGCGATCTGCCGACCGAGGAAATGCTGGTCAACATGGGCCCGCAGCACCCGGCCACGCACGGCGTGCTGCGCGTGGTGCTGCGGACCGACGGCGAGATGGTGCTCGAGGCCGTGCCGCACATCGGCTACCTGCATCGCTGTGCCGAGAAGATCGGCGAGAATCTCGCGCCGTATCAATACATCCCGTACACCGATCGCATGGACTACCTGGCGGGCATGAACAACAACCTGTCGTTCGCGCTGGCCTGCGAAAAGCTGTGCGGCTTGGAGGTCTCCAAGCGGGCGCAGTACATCCGCGTGCTGTTTGCCGAGTTGAACCGAATCGCGTCGCATCTCGTGGCCATGGGCACCTACGGCCTGGACATGGGTGCGTTCACGCCGTTTCTCTACGCGTTCCGTGAGCGCGAGCGAATACTCGACCTCTTTGAGTCCGCCTGTGGCGCGCGACTCACCTACAGCTACATCACGGTCGGCGGCGTGCACGACGACCTGCCCGAGCGGTTCCTCGATCTCACGGCCGAGTTCATGGATTACTTCGAGCCCAAGATTGACGAATACAATCAGCTTCTTTCCTACAACCACATCTTCGTCAAGCGCACCGCCAATGTGGGCGTGATTTCGCCGGAGGACGCGCTGAACTTCGGCCTGACCGGCCCGGTGCTGCGCGGCAGCGGCATCAAGTGGGATCTGCGCAAGGTGCAGCCTGACTGCGGCTACGAGGAGTTTGAGTTCGACGTGCCGATCGGCGAAGGTTTGAAGGGCACGGTCGGCGACTGCTGGGATCGCTATTTCGTGCGCGTGCTGGAGATGAAGCAGTCGGTGGGCATCATCCGGCAGGCGATCGAGAAGCTGCGCGGCACGAGCGGAGAGGTGCTGGACAAGCGCGGCAAGACTCTCAAGCTGCCCGAAGACGACATTTACTACGAAATCGAAAACCCGCGCGGCCAGCTCGGTTTCTACGTGCAGGGCGACGGCTCGGCCATTCCCTACCGCGTGAAGGCCCGGGGCCCGTCATTCTGCAATCTGTCAATCACCAGCCTGGTCAGTCAGAACTGTCTGCTGGCCGACGTCGCGGCGATCATTGGCAGCATCGACGTGGTTATGGGCGAAGTCGATCGATAAGACGACGGAAGGCGGGCCTATGGCGACGAATTGTCATAATTGACCTTGCGCGGCAATGCCAAGGTCTAGGGACGGCCGCGAGGAACCGGTCGAAGTTCGTGCCAGCAACCTGCTCGATTGCGTCAAACATCGATCCCGTGAAATTCACTTCAGCGGCCAAGCCATGGGGATGATCGCCATGGCGATGGCGAACCACAGCAGGCCCATGGGCAGACCAATGCGCAGAAAGTCGCTCTGCTTGTAGCCGCCAGGTCCGAAGACCATCAGGTGGGTCTGATAGCCGATGGGGGAGATGAACCCGCCCGAGGCCGCGATCGTGACGGCGATGACGAAGGGTCGCGCATCGATCCCCAGTTTCGTGCCCGAGGCGATCGCGATGGGAAACATCAGGGCGGCGGCGGCGTTGTTGGACATGAATTCGGTGAGCACCCAGGTGAGTAGATAGATGGCCGCCAGGACACCGAGATGGCCGAAGGCGCCTGAACTCAAGTTGACTATCTGGGCCAGGTAACCAGCCGCGCCGCTGTTCTGCATGGCCTTGCTGATGCCGAAAGACGCCGCGATCACCACCAGCACCTGCCAGTCGACCTGTCGACGCGCCGCGCTGGCAGAGACGCATTGGGTGACCACCATCGCCCCTGCCGCAAGAAATGCAAACACAACACGGTTGTCGTCGAGCCACGCTGCGGTCGTCGCGGACATGCCGAAGACCGTCAGCACGTCCGGAACCGTCATGATTGCAATGAGCCCCAGAGCGATAGCCGCGGCCATCAGCGCGCGGTGATGACGCTCGGGGGCGATGTCTTCGGTCTGGCTCACCAGGAAGAAATCGGGATTGTTGCGATGCACGCGCATGAATCCGGGCGTGGTCATGAGCAGCAGTGTGTCGCCGGGTTCAAGCACGATGTCGCCGATCTTCTGATTGAGCCGGGCGCCATTGCGATGCACCGCGATGACCGCGGCGTCGTAGGTGGTGCGAAAGTTGGCGTCGCGAATGCTCCGGCCGATCAGCGGGCTGCTGGTGCTGATAACGGCTTCATGCAACCCTTTGATCGCGAACGGTCCCTGCAGATGGTCTGCGGCGGCCGCCGGAACCAGCCCCCGGATCCGCTGTAAATCGACGATCGTCGAAACGACGCCCGTGAAGGTGAAGCGATCGCCGGTGCGGATCATCTCGTCGGAGGACACCGGGGCGATCGAATTGCCGTCGCGCTCGATGCTCACCAGAAACAGACCCGGCAAGCTGCGGAGTCCGGCGTTCTGAAGACTGCTGCCGACCAGCGGGCAGTCGGGTTGAACCATCATTTCCACGAGAAACTCGCGGCGCGATTCGCCGAGTTGCTCCATGAATTCCTTTCGATCCGGCAGCAATCGAGGCGCGGCGATGATGAGGAACGCGCCGCCGACAATGGCAATGGGCAGGCCCACCATGCTCAATTCCCACATGCCCAGACCTGGCAGCCCGACCGACTTGAGCATGCCGTGGGTCACGAGATTGGTGCTGGTGCCGATGAGCGTGCACACGCCGCCCAGGATGGCGGCGAATGAAAGCGGCAGTAACAGCTTGGAAGGCGCGACCCGGTGTTTGCGGGCCCAGTCGAGCAGGGGCGGCATGGTCATGGCAACGATGGTTGTGTTGTTGAGAAACGCCGACATGATGGATGTGGGCGCGACCACGCGGGCGATCGCGCCGCGCGCGTTCGTGGTGTGTCCCATGATTCGATTGGAGAGTCGGCTGAGCAGCCCGGTCTGCGTGACGCCGGCGGCCACGATGAAGAGGGCCCCGATGGTCAACATTCCCTCGTTGGCGAATCCGGCAACGGCCTCGCGGGGGCTGATGATGCCAGCCACCGCAAACAGGGCCACGGCCCCCACAAATATGACGTCGACCAGGTGGGTGTAACGAACGAGACCGACGATGACTCAGGCGAGCACGACGAAGGTAAAGAACGATTGCCAGTTCACCACGGACCCTCGTCGCCGCAGCTCTATGTCTTAGGCTCGTCGTCGGCCGCCGTCGGACTGGGCGGCCAATCCCGGGCATCAAGTGCACCGGGCGATTGTCCGTTGGAGAACCGAATTCGTCCACCAGCGCCCGGCGGCGGCGGCGGGCATGGTACTTGCAGGAGAGTCAAGGGCCGAACGGGGAAAAATCTGATTTCTCCACGGCGAATCGCACGTTCGGCAAGACGTGCGCTGGATCTCGAAGCCGATCTGGGGAATTGCACGCGCGTGCCGAGTGCCGATGGGGACGGGTTTTGTCCCATCGGTGCGGTCCACTTCTCTCTGCATGTCTATTTATTTGCGGCTTCGCATCGGTCATTATCTGACCGACGCGGCTGGCACGGCCCTTGCTCTGTTGCCTCCTCGTATGGGTCCAGTGTGACTCGATTTCGTCCTCGCGGTAATCAGGAGTGAATCGATGATCAGTTCAGTTCTTTCGGGCATCTGTAGCACCCTTGCCGCCAACATTCCGGTCGTCGGAAGCTACTTCGGCCAGGCCTGCAGCGCCATCGTCAGCCTGTTGCAGTCGCTCGGCCTGTAAAGGCCGCGGATTGCTTCGTCATGCGAGCCGATTGTCTTGACTGACCGGCCGGTGTGACGAGATGAAAACGAAACGGGCGCGGCCGCGTGTCGGTCGCGCCCGTTTTCTTGCGCCCATTTTGGGGACCGACCTGCGTCTGTTATCATGTCCATCAGGCCGATGCAGGCGGCCGACGGTCTGCGTAAAGGGTTGAACCCGCCCGCGCTTGTACATAACAACAGCCTTCTTTCTGCCCGAGAAACGCGGACGCCGGGCGCATGGAAGGAAGGTTTCTCATGGCACGATCGCTGCCGCCGCGTCCCAATTTAGACTGGTTGAAGAAGTATGCCCGCGACAGGCTGGGCGAAGTGCGCGCCGTCGACCCGGCGGCGCGCTTGCACGAGGCTCAGCTTGCAGTGGCGCGCGAGTTCGGATTCGCGAGCTGGCGCAAGCTGAAGGCCCATGTCGAATCCGCAGCGGCCGCTGGTTTGAAAGCGTCAGGACCACTCGCGCTCGATGCCGCCACCGCGGAGCGGGTCCTCGCCGCCATTCGCGCGGATGAACCCGCGCAATGGATCGCCTTACTCGAAGCCGAGCCCGCCATTGTGCATAACCGGCTGCCGGATGGGCAGACAGCGCTGCATGCGGCGGCACAGCAGGAGGCCACCCACGGCGTGGCCATTCTGCTCGAGCGCGGGGCTGATGCGAACGCCCGTTACGGCGAATCAGGTCATACGCCGCTCTCCTGGGCGGCGACCTGCCACGCGTTTCAGGCTGCATCTGTGCTAATGTCGCGCGGGATCAAACCTGATCTGTTCACGGCTGCGGGTCTCGGATTGCTCGACGGGGTGAAGTCTTGCTTTGACGAAGCGGGTCGCCTTAGACCAGGCGTCTCGACGACGGGCAGTTCACGATTTGATGCAGATGGCAGGCGATTGCCATGCCCACCGACGACGGACGTGGAGATCATCTCGGATGCGCTGTGCTTCGCGTGCCGCAATGCTCATCCGGAAACCGTGCGCAACCTGCTGACGCGCTCACCGGATTTGGCATTCAAGGGCTACATGGGCGCGACGGCCCTGCACTGGGCGTATTACGGCGGCTCGCGCTCCGCTGTAAAGCAGCTCATCGAGGCGGGGGCCGACCAGACGGTTCGGGATGACGAATTGAAGTGCACGCCGCGGGCCTTCGGCATCTGTGTGCCGGCCAGTTGGGGATTTCTGGA
>CAYXEY010000127.1:6536-10533 GCA_964464105.1 uncultured Planctomycetaceae bacterium | reverse complement strand
AACGCCCGCTTCATCACCGAGCCGTCGGGGAACTTGAAGGTGATGTGGCAAATCGTGTCGTCGTTGATCGGGTTAAAGAAGGCCTGCTCCCAGACATAGGTGAAGCCGCGGCGGCGGGTGTTCTCATTCATGACCTGCTGCGACTCCCATCCGCCGTAGGCGTCGACGACGAAGAGTCCGTCGCGCTTGAGTGAGCGGCGTACAGCGGCGAAGTATTTCGACAACGTGTCGTGTTCTTTGAAGAGGAAGTAGCTGAAGTTCAGGGCGCAGATCACGTCGATTTTCGGCGAGGTCACCGCGCGCG
The DNA here is from genome assembly GCA_964464105.1 of uncultured Planctomycetaceae bacterium. Taxonomy (GTDB): domain Bacteria; phylum Planctomycetota; class Phycisphaerae; order UBA1845; family UTPLA1; genus CAYXEY01. Next base: position 10,229 of record CAYXEY010000127.1, on the reverse strand, counting down.
CGTCGCGCTGAATGAGCGTGACGCGTTTGGCCTGATCGGCGGGCAATGTCTCGATGTTGTGGCGGCGTCCCCAATCGAGTGTGTCGCCGCAGAGGTCGACTCCGATGGCGCGATTGTCGTTTCGACGGGCAACCCACTCGGCGCAAATGAGCGCCGTGCCGCAAAAGTCCTCGCGCATGATGGTCGGCAGGCGACCATTCTCCTTGCGATAGACTCGGTCCATGAAGTCGACTTCATTTTCCGCCGACTGCACGGCCTCCTGATAAAGCTTGAATTTGTCGGAGTTGGAAGCGGTCTTCATTTTTCGAGCTGGTCCTCGGGTGTAGCCATATCGAAGCTCTTGAACGCCGCAAACGTTTCTACCGCGGCAAGGCGAAACACGATACCAAGATTTCCCGTGACACGTAACCGTCACGATGATCAAGGCGAGCGCTGGGCCGCGCTTATCTCGGACGCGCCCGAACACACGGGCCGAGAACGAGCGGAGAATTTGAAGCAGTTGAGGTCTGAGATGGTTTATCTGCAAACTGTGCGCGAGGTGCAAACCCTTGGGCAAGTTCCCGGTTTCGAAGTTCGATAATGCCGGATACACCATGTCAAACATGCTCCCGACCACGCCCAGCGACTTTGAATCCGCAAGCCTACTTGCAAGCCCTGGACGCGCCGCGCCACTGTTGAGCGCAGCCCGGCACATCGCCTTCGTGGTCTTCGGCGCAGCCTTGATCGTGGTCACCGGTTGGGTTGGGGGCTGGCGCGCTTGCCTGTCACTGCTCCCAGGCCTTCCAACCATGAAGTTCAATACAGCCGTCTCGTTGGGATTGCTGTCCGCCAGTCTGTGGGCCGCGTCGCGAGAATGGCGACAATCGAATCGCTTGGGGAGAACAGTGCCATGGGTCGCTCGGGCCGCAGCGCTCGGTGCCTTGGTTATTGGCGCTTTGTCGGCATTTGAAGCAGCGAGCTGCATGCCCCTGGGAATTGATGAGTGCTTGATCACTGACCATTACACGCGCGCCGCTGGCGGGACAGGGCCGGGTCGAATGGCCGGGGCCACGGCAACCGCTGTGATGGCGCTGGGCGCTGGGTTGTGGCTACTACTGCGGGTACGCCAAACCCCGAGAAGCGTGACGGCTGCACGTCTGCTGTTTGGCATCGCGGCCATGCTCGGGGCCACGGCCGGCGCTGCGTGGGCGATTTCCGCATCCGGGCTGTCGGAGGTGTCGTTTTTTTCCACCATGGCGGTGCATACCGCATGGCTTCTCGCGCTATTGGGACTGGGCAGTCTTTCATGCTCAGCGGGACGGGCTGCAGCGGGGGACTTGGATCGGCGTGAGCCAGTCCGCTTATCCGGGCTTGTAACGAATGCAGCGGTGATCATCGTCGTCGTCGGCGTCTTGATAACGCTCCTGTTCGCACGCCGCGAAGAGGCAGCCGTTGTCGCCGAAGCACAAGCTCGATTTGATCGGCTCACTGAGCGAGTGGTTGAAGAGGCACGTCGGCGCATCAAGCTGCCGGTCTATGGGTTAAATGGCGCGCGCGGCGTGTTCGTGGCCAGCACCAAGGTGAATCGCGCGGAGTTTCGCCAATATGTTGAGTCGCGCGATCTTCCCAGGGAATTTCCGGGAACGGTGGGAATCGGGTTTATCGAGTGCGTGCAGCGCGCTGATGTGGACCAATTCCTAGCTGACGAGCGGGCCGACGGAGCGCCGGATTTCAAAATCACGACATCCGGGGATCACAAGGAGCTTTATGTCGTAAAATTCATCGAACCTCTCAGAGACAACAGAGCCGCTTGGGGCTTCGACGTTGGCAGCGAGCCGGCGAGGCGAGAGGCTGTGGAACGAGCCATCCGGACCGGCATACCTGCGCTGACCAGCAGAATTACGCTCATGCAGGACCCCAAGCATCGCCCTGGGTTCCTATTGTTTGTCCCGGTTTTCAAGAAACAGTCGGCAGGCGACCCGTTGATGGGTGCCGGGTCGTCACTTGTTGGATTGGTCTATGCGCCAATCATGATCGACCAGGCTTTGTCAGGGGTTGCTAAGGCGGCAGAAGGCCGAATCGACCTTGAAGTATTTTCCGAGCGTGACGCGGCCGGCGAGAGGCTGTTGTATGATGACGACGGGCATCTAAGTAGCCGCGCCGGTGACTTCAGCCGGGAGGCCTATTCGGATCGAATGTTCGTCTCTGACTCTCCGGTTTCTATTGGCGGCCGCACCTGGATCTTGCGAACCAGCACTACGCCTGCGTTCCATGCGGAAGTGGACGATTCGAAAGCCATCCTGTTCGCATTGGCCGGTATACTACTTAGCACCTTTGGTGGCGCCCTGGCATGGACGCTGAGCCGTTCCCATTCCCGAGCCGTGGCCCTGGCCCACAGCATGACAGCGGATCTGCGCAAAGCGACAGCGGAACTCGAGCGCGCCGCCCTGACCGATCGGCTAACCGGGCTTCCTAATCGCGCTTTGTTGTTGGATCGGATCGGTCATGCGATTAAACGCTTTCAACGGGATAAGCACCGGCCATACGCGGTCCTGTTCTTGGATTTCGATCGGTTCAAGCTCATCAACGACACCATGGGGCATGATGCAGGCGATCAACTCCTGATCAGCATCGCCACGCGATTGCGAGACCAGCTTCGGACGACAGACTCGATTGCGCTGATGTCATCAGGAAACACGGCCGCGCGCCTCGGGGGGGACGAGTTCGTAGTCCTGTTGGAGGATCTGACCGCACCGGATGATGCGCGCCTGGTCGCATCCAGACTGATCGAAGACATTGCCAGGCCGCATGATGTTTGCGGCCAGTCTGTGCATAGCACGGCAAGTATCGGTTTGGTCATGGGTGGCATCGAGTACGAGGATGCGGCAGACGTGCTGCGCGACGCCGACGTGGCCATGTATGAGGCGAAGGAGGCCGGCAAGGGGCGATTCGTCGTGTTTGATGAATCGATGCGGGAGCGGGTCTTGAGGCGCGTGGCGCTGGAGCAGGATCTGTTTGGGGCGATCGACCGCGGCGAGTTCGCGCTGGTGTTCCAGCCGGTCGTTCGGCTAGACGACGGCCGGATTCAACATGTGGAAGCGCTTCTGCGCTGGCGCCATCCGACACTGGGCGTATTGGAGCCGGAAGAGTTCATTCCCGTCGTGGAAGAGTGCGGGCAGCATGCCGCGCTTGGGGACTGGGTGGTGCGCGAGGCCGCATCACAGGCGGCGCGCTTCACGCGGATGTTCGGCGCGAATGCCGCGCCGATTGTTTCAGTCAATCTTTTCCGGCGGCAGTTGTCGTTACCCGATCTCCCTGAGCGGCTGTCGGCGATCGTGCGTTCGGCGGGGGCTGCGTCCACGGACCTGTGGCTTGAGGTGACCGAAGCGATAATCATGGGTGATGCCAACCGCGCCACCGAGCAGCTTCGCGGACTGCGTAATGCTGGGTTCGGTCTGGTGCTGGATGATTTTGGGACAGGTCAATCCGCCTTGACCTACCTGCATTCGCTGCCGTTGACTGCACTGAAGCTGGATTCCGCGTTCATCGCTCAGGCCGAACAGGGGCGGGTGCATGTCGCGATGGTTCATGCGGTGGTGACCTTGGCGCGCAACCTGGGATTACTCGTCGTCGCCGAGGGCATTGAGCGGGAGGAGCATCTGGCGATCCTGGTGGCCCTTGATTGCACACTCGGGCATGGCTTTCACCTCGGTC
>CAYXEY010000127.1:0-6526 GCA_964464105.1 uncultured Planctomycetaceae bacterium | reverse complement strand
AGCGCGGAAGCGATTGAAGCGAGGATTCGACCGACTGGCCACCGTCATTCCCATACCGATTCAAGTCCAGTGGCGCCGGAAACAGGTGGATTCCAGCTTGCAATCTCATGAGAGATCGCGAACAAGGCTTCGAGACTGCTCTTTCACAGGTTCAAATAAGGGCGAGTCTCTTGGTGCTACGAAAACTGAATTGAAGGTAGATCAAGAATCGCGGGCCTTCCAGCCATACTCCACATATTGATGGTCGAACGTGCCGTCGTCGAACAGGTCGAGCACGCCGTAGCCCTCGCGGAATTCCTGGTGCTGTCCCTTCCACCAGTTGGCGCTGACCGCTCCGTTGCAAATGTACGACACGCCAAGATAGTCGACGCGATCGACGAGATGCAGATGTCCGCTGAGGCAGACTTTCACGTTGGGATGCTTCGCGAACAGATTCTTGATGGCCCTGGCGTCGATGTGCATCCAGGCGGCAGGTACGACCCATTTGCCGCTCTTTTCGAGATCGCCATCGAAGAATACTGAAGCCGAGAGGATTGGAATGTGCGAGAGCACAAGCACCGGCATCTTCCTGTCGGTCGCTTCCAGCGTCTTGCCCAGCCAGGCGAACTGCTCCTCGTCCAGCTTGCCGGTGTATGTGTCGTTTCCGATCGTCACGCTGTCGAGCACGATGAACCGCCAGCCGTTGCGATCGAAGGTGCGATAGCGATTTTTTAATCCGTATAGTTCCAACGCCCATTTCTTGCCCCAGTTGGGTTCGGCGCCGGTGGTCAGGCTGGCCTTCTTCTCAATGCCCCAGACGTCGTGATTGCCGATGCAATGCTCGATGGGGATGGTGCAGTTCGACTTGAGCGTGCGCTTCCACAGTTCGGCCTGGACATTCGCTCGAGGCGTCTCGACACCGCAGGCATCCATGACGGCGTCGCCGCCCTGCAGAATGAGTTGCGGCGGATCGGCCAGCTTGTGGATATGCTGGAGGCATTGGGCAAATCCGTCGCCCGCGCCCTTCTCAGGCTGCACATGAACATCGGTGATATGGGCTATGCGCAACGCCCGCTTACGTCCGGTTTTCGCGACTGGCGGAGGCGTTGTAACCGGGTCCGCGGGCGACGGCGAACACGCGGACATCGCCCAGCTCGTGGCCACGGCCCCCCCGGCCATCAACATTTCGCGTCGTGTGAAATTCGCCATGATGAACCCTCCCGTATGACCAGGGTGCAAACGCTGCCGCCATCGACAACGATGCAATCTTACATGTTGACGGGGTCTCGGCAATGTTCCGCCACAAAGTGAGAATGCACTTTCAGGGCACTTCTTAGCGCAATTCGCGCGCAACGCAAGCGCATCACCGCATCAAGTCACGCGCAACTTGCGCGCAAGGTGCAAGTGCGCTGCATTCACTCTTAACACTCGAAATCTAGATTCATGGCCATGTGAGAGAGCCGGGCCGGCGTAGCGCCTGGCGTGGGATATGCGGGCGCCTGCGATCCGAACGGGATGCGGGCGGAGTTTGCGAGCCGCGGATTGGGGAGCGGTACGCGAAGAATGGAGATGCCGTGATGTACAGAACGAGATTTGGTCGAACGAGTCGGTCGGGTTTCACGCTGATTGAGCTGCTGGTGGTCATTGCCATCATCGCCTTGCTGATCGGCATTCTGCTGCCCTCGCTCAGCCAGGCGCGCAAGCAGGGCCAGGCGGCCAAGTGCGCAGCCAACATGCACCACGTCGGGCAGGCGATGGCGACCTATCTCAGCGAGAACAGCGGCGTTTTTCCCCCGGCTTACATTTATGCCAGCGACAGCGACGGCAATTACGACCTGAACGCCCAGGAGGACGTCAACGATCATCCCTACGGATATATACACTGGTCGTATTATCTCTACAGCGGCGGCCGGGCGCCCAATGAGGCGTTTCAGTGTCCGGCGATTCCCGGCGGCGGCGCTCCGCGGACCAATCCCGGGCGCAGCGGCTGGGCCGACGGCCAGGTCGATCAGGGAGGCTCGTCCGGTCCGCCGGGGGCCTGCGAAGACCGCCAGGCTGAGTTCATCGCCTACGGCGGCAATGCCGGCATCTTCCCGCGCAACAAATTCACCACGGCCATGTCCGGCGGGGCGAGGGTCAATCGCTTCGTCAACGAAAAAGAAATCAACTCGGGCCGCGTGATTCTTGCGGGAGAATTCCAGTCCAACTGGAAGGTCCTCGGCGTCGATCAAGGCGGCGGCGTGCTTTCCAAGAGCCACCGTTCAATCAACCCGTTCTTCAGTGCATCCTCCGGCTCTGACGAATACAGCGTGCCGCCGGACATGTCCACGTTCACCTATCGCCCGGACGCCAACTACGGCTTGCGGCATATTTCCGAAGCCTCCGTCGGCTGGATCGACACGTCGAACGTATCAGAGGTGAACGCGGTCGGACGACATCATCCCAACGGCGACAAGTGGGGCGGTTCTAGCAATTTCCTTTACGCGGATGGACACGTTGAGCGCAAGACCATTCAGCAGACGCTGGAGAAGGCCGAGTGGGGCAACAAGTACTTTGCAATCAGCGGCGACAACCGTGTGGCAAATTGACATGCGTAATGAAGTGAATCGTGTTGGGCACAGGAAACAGGAGAGGAATCATGAGAGGTCGATTGGGACAGTTTAGAGGCGCGTTCATCGCCGCGAGTCTTGCGGCGATCGCGGTGGCAGGACGAATTGAATCGGCCAGAGGCGACGCGTGTTGTCTGCCGGCCGGCACCTGTTCGACGACGGCGTCGCAGGGAGCGTGCCAGGGTCTTGGCGGCTGCTGGCAGGGGACCGGCACATCGTGCTCAAGCCGTTTCTGCCCCAGCGTGTCTACAGGCGTTGCAGGCGCGTGCATTCAAGCGAGCGGAACCTGCTCCGAGCTGGATGAAGCCACGTGTCTATGTCTGAATGGCGCGAATCTCGACCACGCCAATCTGAACTTCTGGGCCGGACCGGGCACCACCTGTGGTACGCTGTCGCGCATCAACTTCTCTCAGCCAGGCTCGCTTGGTGGCACGCCGGGAGGCCAGATCAACATCTCCGGCGCGACGTTGTTCGTGCCGTTCTTTCAGTCATTCAACAGCTACAACGATTACAACAACCCCAACGGCAACCTGATCCCCTGCAATTCGCAGCCGTGGTCGGACTTCAAGGACACCAACTGCGATGCATCAGTCGATTTCGTCGGCGGCGATCGGCCCGATCTGCTCGGCCGCTCGTTCTTCTGCCCCGGCGGAGCGAACCCGGTTGCCTGGTGGGGATACTGGCTGGTGCAGTATCGCAGCGTTGGCTCGGTCAACGGCTATCAGGAATTCATCGATTACCAGTTGCTCGGCAAGCTGCCTAACACGATTCCGACGGAGGAAGGTCTGATCAACGGCTGCCGATGGGCGCTCACCGGCGTCAAGACCGGTCCGTGCTCGGGCTGTGACGCGGTCTGTCTCGCCCCCGTCGGGGCAGGCGACATGAACTGCGACACATTCCTTGATGGAGAAGACATTCAGGGCTTTGTCAGGAAGATCACCCAAGGCACCAACGGCTGCACGCCGCCGGCCACCGCCGACTTCAATCGCGACAACGTCGAAGACATTTTCGACGTCGATGATTTCGTCCGCGCCGTCATGATCGGCGGACAGGGGGTCTATGGCGATCCGGCGACGAATCCCGGCGGCAATCCGGGCCAGACCGGTACGCCGGTTTGCCCCGACAGCATCGATCTCGCATTTCTCGATGTGCCCAGCAAGTGGGGTACGGTCGGACCGACTGGCACGCCGGCGATTCGACGCAAACCAGGCGAGGCCGGTTACGGAATGAACAACGTGGCGTCGAGCACCGGCGCCGCGAGCAATCTCGCCTTTATCGCCCGCAATCTCAAGGGCCCGAACTCGGCAGTGGTGTCGCTCAATCTCGATCAGTCCAATCCTGACGGCAGCACCTTGTACGACACATCCATCGCGTTCGTGCCTGTCGTGCCCATTGCCTCGCAGGGTGTCGGGCGCTCAAACGTGAAGTTCACTGACTTGCAGTGGCTCTTGGTGACCGGTCGAATGCCGAGCGGTGAGAATCTTGTCGCGGCGACGCGCGACGTCGGCTCGGGCACGCGCAATGCGTACACGAACTCGCTTGGACTCGATCCGAGCTGGGGCATGGGCGACAACGATCGCAGCGAAATGCTCTTCGAGAATCCCGACGCCCGCGGCCCCGGCGCGCACCTCGGGCACGTGCTCAACGGCACCGCCTTCCAGCTCCACTATTCGAACAGCCTCGGCGGCTCGGGCATTATGGAGCGGACCGTTCAGAATCGTCGCCTTGCGATCGGTTACACCGGTCTCTTCGGCAGCGGCCGCGCGATTGTGGACGCCATCGCCGGCAGCTACGAGATTCTCAATGTCTGCAAGGACATCGACGGCGACAACGACGGCAATGCGGACAGTGATTGCTCGCCGTTCGTATGCGACAATGTGACCGGCTCTGCCGGCGGATGCCCAACGCCTCCGGGCAACTGGCAGGTCATCAACAACGGATTCGTCCGGGCGACGATCGACTCAGTTCTGGACAATTCCGACCCGCGCTGTGGCTACACCATTGGCGGATCGGGTTCGTTCGTGAGTCGCGGCGACCCCGAGTTCGGACGGCCCGGCCACCTCAATTCGGTTGCCATGACCAACCTGCGGGCCCGCGATTACCTGTTGAACATCATCGACAGCATCAACAGTTTTGTGAACAACCCAACAGTCACGCTCTCGGCACTTTCGCCGGCTGCGTACCTCTCGCGGAACTTCACGCTCCTGCAGGGTGTCGATACGCGACAGGATCTCTCGATGCCGACCAAGTTCACGCCGCAGGCCGTGGATCAGACGCTGCAAGACGTCATTCGCTGCAGCTCGACCCAGGTCACGCCGCCGTTCGGACACAACGGCAACCCGGCGCTGTTCAACAAGGTTCCGCAGCGTACGAATCAAACGTCGGCGTTTGTCACTTTGCCAGAGCCGTACAGCGACGGCAGCATGAATGGAAACTTCCGCAATGCCTCCGGGACATTGACGATCGCAACCGCGAGCAATCTCGCCCTGTCACGCAGCAAACTGATGGGCGATTTCAACGCCGATGGTCTTCGTAACTGGGATGACATCGAGCGGATGATGCGTGCCATCAAAGCCCCGGCGGCCTTTCAGTTGGATGACGTGGCCGGCGGCGTCGGCGGTCTCGCACCGGCGGGCGGCAGCGCGACGGATTTCATCATTCCCGAATTGATCGGTGACTTTGACGGCGACGGCAACTTCGGCGATCGCGTCGCGGCGTCGTACATCGAAGTGCCCGGTCCCGGCGGCACGAGCACCGTCGGTACGATCGAGGCAGGTGTCGAAATGAGCGATGCCCGGTACTTTGCCGACGGCCTGGCCCTTGACCCGGTGACCGGCAAGCTTAACCGCAAGGAAGGCTTCACCCGCGTGGACAATGCCTGGAACGTCGTCACGCCGGGCGACTCAAACTTCTTCAACACCACGCTGGTCACGGGAACCTATGCCGCCGGCGACAGCCGGGCTGACGTGGCCGGAAACACCCCGACTCCGGGATCCAACCCCCGCGGAAGCGATGGCGTGATCAATCTCGTCGATGTCGACTACATCTGCCAGAACTACATCCAGCGGTGGGGCGGCGACAGCTCGGCTGCGACGTTCAACAACCTGAACTTTGCAATCAACGCCGCCACTCAGAGGCGCGTTGACCTCAGTTGCGACATGAATGGCGACTTGGTCGTTGACTTCCAGGACGTCGTGGAGATCGTCGTGAATGTCCTCGACACGCAGATCACCGACCTCAACCTCGACGGCGTGACCAATGCCGCCGACAAGGCGATCGTGTGCAGTGGCGTTGGCGCGACCAACCCCTGTTGGTCCAGCGGCGATGTGAACGGCGATGGCCAGGTGAACGCGGCGGACGTGACCCTGGTGGCCACGGCGGCGAGCCTGCCTGACACCTGTCCGTGATGCGGCATCGCGTTGTTTGAAGCGTCGGCTGCAAGGCCGGGCCGCTTTGATCGGACACTTGAACTCCACTCTGACCCCGCGCGGGCCATCACGGCGCCCGCGCGGGGTCGCCCCATTTAGACATAACGGTCCAATGTCGTTGATGACGGATTGGACAATCGAAGTTCGGCTCACCATGATGCGCGGAATAACGGCCGCAGTTTTGGGCCATGCGGGGGTTCGGACTCATTCAGAGGGGATGAATATGAAACGGCGCAGCGGCTTTACCCTGATCGAACTGCTCGTGGTCATCGCGATCATCGCGCTGTTGATCGCGATTCTTCTCCCCGCACTCGGCGAGGCTCGCCGCGCCGCCCGCAAGAGCGTGTGCGAATCGAACTACAAGCAGATCGGCACCGCGTTCGCCACGTATTCGACCGACTTCCAGGACCGCATCGCTTCGTTCACCTGGAGGGCCGGCTCGCAGTTGAGCAACTTCATCCCGCTCAACGGCGCGGCCAACGACAACGACTCGGCCGTGAATCAGGCGAC
>CAYXEY010000126.1:0-10638 GCA_964464105.1 uncultured Planctomycetaceae bacterium | reverse complement strand
CTGCGTCTTCTCCGGCAGCATAGCCGTGAACCGCTCCAGCAGTTCCGCCGGCACCGGCGCTCCCGCCGAAATCACCCGCCGCAGCGACGGCAGCTCCACCTCGTGCATCTCGCCATACCGCGCCACGCGATTCAGCAAAGCCGGCGAGCCGAACATGTGTGTCACGCCGTGATCATGAATCGCCTCGACGATTTTCGTCGGATCGACGTCGGCCGGACGCGTCGGGTCCATGTCCGGGATGACCGCGGTCATGCCCAGGGCCGGGTCGAACAGCGCGAAGAGCGGAAACGTCGGCAGGTCGATCTCGTCGGGCTGAATCTTGTAATAGTCCCGCAGGATGCGCACCTGGGCGTCGAACTGGGCATGCCGATAGAGCACGGCCTTGGGCGGACCGGTGCTGCCGGTGGTGAAGATGATCGCGGCGGGATCGTCGGCGGATGTCTCGACGGGGTCATACGGCCGCCATGGATCGGTGCGGATGTCGGCGATGGGATGTCCGCCGAGGGACCACGTCCAGGCGCGATGTCCGACCATGATGGCTGTCTTGATGCTGCGAAACGCCGATGGATTCAGCCGCCGGAGCAGGTGGGCCAGCGGGATGCCGATGAACGCCTCGGCCTCGACTGACGCGAGACAGCGGACCATGTGCTGCCGGCCCATGCCGGGGTCGATCAGCACCGGCACGGCGCCGATCTTGTAGAGCGCGAAGGTGAGCGAGAAAAAGTCGAGGTTCGGGCGAACCATGAGGATTGTGCGCATGCCCCGTTTCACGCCCGCGGCTTCCAGCCCATAGGCCAGCCGGTCGGTCTCCTGATCGAGCTGCAAGAACGTCAAATGGCTGTATCGCACGTGCCCGGCCGCATCGCGTCCGCACGGACACACGATGGCCCGCTTGTCCGGCAGGCGCTGGGCCATGAGCGGGAGGTATGCGGCGATATTGAGCGGTGTATCGGCCACAGAAATCCAAGAGGCGATCGCGCGAGCGATCGTAATCCATCAATAAGGTCAAACGTCCGTCGATTCAGATGCATCATTCTCGGTTGACGCGATTCCAAAATCCACAGCGCGCAATCGGTCCTCACGCATCTTTGCCAGGTTAAACTGCCGCTGAAATGGGATTTCACCCGCTCGGCGCAGTCGAGCCTGAAACTCATCGGCGTAACGATGTGCAAATCGCTCACGTTCGTCGTCAGGCCTCGAGAAATACCATTTACTCAAGTTGCACTCTTTTTCGAAGTCTCCTTTCGCTGGTCGAATAACACGTCGAAGCCAGTCAACCCAGTGTCCCACTTCGTGAGGAAGCGTACGAAAAAGCTGAGTGAATCGAATAGATTCGACATTCCACTCAATGAAGAATCTACGTCGACGTTCGCGCACCCGATGACCATCCGCTCGAATGCGATCGAGTTCCCGAACGTCATCCGGTTTCAAGTCTCGGGGCCAGCTGAAAGGACTGTCGGGGTCAACTGCGTCCAGAAAGATGGCGGGGCCAGCGAGTTTTCCAATTTCGGCGCCAAAGCACACGCGGCCCCACACGGGACGAAGCAAATTCTGCTTTCGAGTTGGCTGCCTAAAGACAAATAATCTCAAGCCATCGAGATCAGCTTTGGGAATCATCCAGAGCACGCGCACGACATCATCAATTGTTACGGCGTATGAAACGCCTGCGCGCGGACGCTCTACAACGAAGCGGATTACCCGTCCGTGAATCCTCCGAAGCAGCACAACATGTCGCCCGATCTGCTCGTAGTACTGTCCATAACGATATGGAATAACCAATCGATTGTCTTGCCCGTGTCCCTGTTTCACAGTGCCGATGTTGCGGTTGCGCCGACTTGGGTTCCAACCGGGCCGTTGTCGTCCGCGCTGAGTCATGCGGACACCATTGAAGGAATGAACCCTCGAACGATTGAAATAATCGTCTCGCGCGCATCCTCCATCACATAATGCCCGGCCTCATCAAACGCATGCACCTCCGCCTTCGGAAACCGCCGCCGCCATTCGTTCAAAAACGTCGCATCGAAGACAAAATCCCGCAATCCCCAGCAGATCAGCATGGGCAGGTGCGACAGGCGGTGCAAATTGTCATCCGTCCACTTCGCCAGTGCATAGCTCGGGTGCGACGACTCCAGCGGGATGTCCTGCACGAAGCGGAGCGTGGCCAGGCGATTGTGCCACGAGTCGTACGGCATGAGGTAGGCGTCGCGCACCTCTCGCGGCAGCGGACGCGTGACCGCCATGCGGGTCGCGGCCCAGGCAAACAGGTTGAACCCCTGCACCAGCAGCGGGGCCAGCGGGTTGTCGTGCAGCAGGAAGAGCCGCAGCGGCAGGGCGTCGCCCTCCGGCAGCAAAAAGGCCGCCGTATTCATCACCACGATTCGCGCGATCCGCTCCGGCCGGCGCAGGGCCGCGGTCAATCCGATCATGCCGCCCCAGTCGTGGACCACGAGCGTGACGGGGCGATCGAGATGGAGCGCATCGAGCAGCGATTCGAGGTCGGCGACGCGGCGCTCGAGGCGATAAATGTAGAATGTAGAATGCACAATGCAGGAATTGTCCCGGCACGATCGGGCGTCTTTTCTACACTCTGCATTCTTCATTCCATATTCGTCATCATTCGGCTTGTCCGACAGCCCGCACCCGATATGGTCCATGGCAATGCAGCGATGGGTGCCGCGAAGTGCTTTGATCAATTCGCGCCAGTAGAACGACCAGGTCGGGTTACCGTGGATCATCACCACCGGCTCACCGGCGCCTTCGTCAACGTAGTGCATGCGCACGCCGCCGACGTCGTGCCACCGGCTCTCGAACGGATACAGCTTGCGAAATTCAGGCGAATCGGGCCGCATCCGGCTATTAGAGCGGGCCGGGGTGGCACTGCCAACGGCGGCCGGGAAACGCCGATCGCGGAAGTCGGAAGTCGGAAGTCGGAACGCGAACAAGGAGTCGAACACCGAAGTGAGAATTTCGTTCCAAGTTCGCAGTTGCACGATCCCGGTTTTCGTGTTCCGCGTTCCTCGTTCCCCGTTCCGCGTTTTCCAGTTCAATCGCGTGCGTTCCCGGGTTCGGAACAAGGCTGACAATGCCGGTTGGATTCGCTCGCCCCACTGCGATAGACTGCGCCGCACCGGGTCGATTCCCGATCCGCGATCAGACACCATCGATTCAGGAGGACGAAACATGGCTCGCATCGGACGTTTGCGCATCCCCCTTATGACGCTGGGCCTCGCCGCGGCCTTCGCGCTGGGCATGGCTTTTTCTCGAACGGCCCCGACCATCGCGGACGACAAGAAGGATGATCCGCATGCCGGTCACGATCACGGCGACGCGGCCAAGCACTCGGCTCACTGGGCCCCGGTGGACAACATCCACCTGTACCTGTGCGCCTTCCACGTCGCCAAGGAGAACCCGAAGTTCCAGGTCGAGGCCCACCACTTCTGCAATCAGCACAACGACGTGCACCAGTGCCAGATCTATGAGACCGACGCGAAAGACGCCAAGCTGCTCGGTGTCGAATACATCATCGGCAACGATGCCTACAAGAAGCTGCCCGCCGACGAGAAGAAGTACTGGCATCCGCACGCCTACGAAATCATGTCGGGCCAGCTCATCGCTCCGGACATGCCCGACCATGGCGACGCGGTTTTCAAGGGCCTGGTCGAGACCTGGGGCAAGACCTGGCACACGTGGCGCGATCCCTCGACGCCCTATCCGGTCGGCGAGCCGCTGCTGATGTGGTCAGCCAATAAGGACGGACAACTGACGGATGCCCTGGTCGCGAGGCGCGACGCTCGCTTCGGCATCAAGAGCGCTGACATCCGCGAGCGCCGCAAGTCCTACGGCTGGCAGGTGCCGCAGCTCGAGCCGGCGAAGATGAATGAGAATGGCCGCATCTGGACGCAAAGCGGCGAGGATAAGGCCCAGCCATTGGAGAAGAAGCCCTGAGTGACATGGTCACCCGGCGTAACACATGCCGACGCAACGGCCGTCGGCATGGCACCCGGCCATGCCACCTTGATTCAGACAGGTTTCAACTAACTGAGCTTCCCGAAGCGGCCCTGGCGGTAATCGTCCAGGGCCGTTTCTATTTCCTGCTTTGTATTCATCACGAAGGGGCCGTGGGCCACGACCGGCTCATCGATCGGCTGCCCGCCGAGGATGAGCAGACGGCTATCGCGATCGGCGGAGATGGCGATGCCCTCGCCGCTGTTCTCGAGAATCGCAAGTTGCCGCGTCTGCGTGATGTCGCCTCCGGCGAATTGAACCGCGCCACTTCGCACGAAGACGCCGATGTTGTACTCCGGCTGAACCCGCAATTCGGCCGTTCGCCCGCCGCGAAGCAGCACGTCCCACAGTATGACCGGACTGAAGGTCTTTGCCGCAGCCGTGGTGTTCTCAAACTTGCCGGCGATGATCCGCATCGTCCCGGCGTCGCCCGGCAGGTGCACGGTGGAAATCGAATCTTGCAGGATCGTCTGATAGCGCGGCTTGGACATCTTGTACTTGGCCGGAAGATTCACCCACAACTGGGCCATCTCCAGCGTGCCGCCTTTTTCGGTGAATTCCCGCGAGTGTTTTTCCTCGTGAAGCACGCCGCCGGCCGCGGTCATCCACTGCACGTCGCCCGAGCCGATCCGTCCGCTGTTGCCCGCCGAGTCGCGATGCTCCAGTTCGCCGTCATAGACAACCGTCACGGTCTCAAAACCCCGGTGCGGATGGGTATCGACGCCGCGCGGCTGATCGGACGGCCCAAAGTGCGCCGGCCCCGCGTAGTCCATCAGGATATACGGACTGAGGCGGTTGCCCACCGTGCCCGGCGAAATGACCGAGGACACGGGAAAGCCATCGCCGACCCAGTGCATCGGCGGACTGGGAAGCGTGGTTTCAACAGCCCGGGGATTGTTCATGGCTATCACGCCTTCTTCTTGCGAATCAAGTCAAACGTCGCTTGCTCGGCCTTCTTGCCGTTCTCCGTCAAAGTCCAATGCGCCTTGATGTGATCGGCGTCGATGAACTCCAGCGTAAGGGCGCTCATGTACTTGCCCTTGGGATCGACATTGCATCCGCCCGCGAATTCAAACTCGATCTTGCTCCCCGCCATGGGCCTGGCCTTCATCCTCGGCTGATTGCCCAGTCCGCAGTAATGGGTCAACACCAGCGCGTCGCCGTCTAGGTGATACATGGTGATCATGTTCTCGACGCCGGGCTGGAGATCCTCCATGACGGCGGTCCCACCGGACACCACGCGATATGAGCAATAGACCGGATCGTTGGGCTTGTCGGCCAGCACCCATTCGCCCGCAAGGGCTTTGATCTTCTCGAGTCCGGCATGCTTGGCGGGCGGCTTTGCGCTCGCGGCAGGCTTGGGATCGTCGCCCTGTGCGGACCAGCTCGCGAGAACCGCCGTCGTTAAAAATGCGATTGTCAGAATTGATGCCCGTCGGGTCATGCTGTGACTCCTCATTCAAGTTGAGCGGCGACCCACCGGCAGGATCATACCGCGAAATCGTGTCAAACTCGCCAAATCACTTCGATTTTTCGACGTGCTTGCGCAGCGCCTGATCGAACAGAATGGCCCAGCCCTCGCGCGTGCGCTCGCACTTGTCGTCAGCCAGGTTTCCGAAAATGGTGTCGCTGACGCTCAGCACGGTCCCTTTGCCTTTCGCCGAAAGGGCGATGCGAAACTGCGTCGTCGCCGGTCCGCCGAAAGCGGCGGTGAGATGACCGATCAGATCGATCGATCTTAGCGGATCGATGCCGATCACCTGGGCCCACATCAGCCCCGCGCCGTCACCCCAGTCTTCATACATCCGTCCACCCAGCACCGGCTCAATGTGAAAGCCGCGGGGGTTGGCCCCGACGTAGAACTCGCGAGGCCACCATTTACCCGCCTCCTTCGTCAACGCGGTCCACACGCCCTCCGGCGCCGCGGCCAGCCACACCTCCAGTTCCACCTGGGCCACTCGAAAATCCGAACTCGTCTTTTTCTTCGCCGCCATGTCGTTCTCCCCAGGCTGGTCTTCGACAAACTCGCTGAATCGCACAAGCCCGCTCGCCCATCGCTCCGCGTACGGTTTGACCCACCGCTCATACACCTGCCGGATCGGCACTGCGTTGAGATAATTCCATCGCTCGCGACCCTGCCGACGCACCACCACCAGCCCGGCCGATTCCAGCACCGACAGGTGCTTCATCACCGCGAAGCGCGACAACTTGAATGCGCCGCACAAGTCGCCGGTGGTTCGCGGTCCTTCGCGAAGCAGGTCGAGCAGTCTTCGGCGGGACTTGTCAGCCAACGCCCGCCAGATGGCATCCGGTGCCGGTTTCATATGTGACCCAATGGTCACATATTAACGGGTCCTGCGTCAAGTCGGAACGCCTGTCAGGACGAAACTGCATCCCACGGCAATGGGTTATTTCACCGGCATTCTGGAGAATCCGAGGGCTGTCGCATACGCTCACCTCTGGCATGAATGCAACGATCGGGAGCCTGGCCATGTCGAATCGCCGAATGATCACCATCAGCATGACGCTCGCAACAGGGATCCTCTCTCCCATCGCCTGGCTCGCAGCGCAGCCGATCAGGTCGCAGCGGCCGGCGCCGGGCGGAGCCGCCGCCGCAAATCCCCGCGGAGACGCGGCCTACTCCGCAGCGCTCAAGGCGGGGAAACGCGCCACGTTGTCGCCGAGGCTCTCCGATGTCCGAGCCGCGGAGCAGATCACATTGGTCGGCACGACGAATGGCAATCTTCAAAGCGTCAAGGGACCGAATCGGGTCATTGCCGATGCAGTCTATTACGCCTACCCCGGCCCGGGCATGGACGGACGCGGACTTGTATTGATCGATGCGCCACGGGCATCGCTCTGGAACCTGACCTTTCACGCCGGCAATGATGATTCGCTGTGCCTCGCCGGTGATTGCCGCGGCACGGTCGCGATGAGCGGACAGTGCATCGGTCCATGCTGGTCGAAATCACTTATCGCCTACACCTCGAAGGAGTCAAATCGGCCTGGCCCCATCTATGGCGCGGCCGAAGGTTACGCGGGGACGTTCATCCGCTACCGTTTCGACGCGGCGGTTCGAATCAAGGACGGCGTCTATAATTTTCAGAATTGCAGCTTTGTGATCGGCGCTCTCGGCAGCGTCTTCGCCCCCAACCTGCGGGCCAATTTCATCGATTGCGATTGGTATGCGGTCGCCGAAAAGCCGCCCGAGGCCGGATACTGGTATCACCGGAACACCGACGGCACGCTGGACCCTTGCGCGGTTCGGGTTGAGGGACTGGTCGACGGCAAACAGACATCAGGCCCGCTCAATTCGCGACTCTACTTCGCCAACTGCCGGCTGCACACCTTTGCCACCTGGGCGGACCTTCGCCGCTTTCAGAAGGGTGACGGTGTGCCCCATCCGATGATCCAGGCCGATGGGCCGACGCTCTGTCGTGCATTTTCCGATGAGGAGAGCCGCAAGGTTGGCCGAACGGCCTACAAGCCGAAGGGTTCGGTGCCGGCCGAGGTGTTTGCCATCGAACCGGTGACCAAATAGGCCACGCGCTAACTCGATCGAATTAGCCACAACCACTCGCGATTTCCGCCCTGTCCGCGGATCGGACTTTCGACTTCGCCCTGCAAACTGAGTTGGTATTGCGGCAATTGCGCTCCCACTGCCGCGAGCACGCCTGCGACTGCATCGTCAGGGACGACGCCGTCCACCAGGTTGGCCGGTGCGGCCTCATACTGCGGCTTGATAAGCGAAATGATGACGCCGGTTCGCTTCAGCAGCCGCCGCGCGACCGGGAGAATCTCAGACTGGCGCGTCCAGCCCGCGTCAATCGTGACCAGATCGACGGGTTCGGGCAGCGTCACGCGGCGGGCATCGGTGCGTTCCAGCGACATCACGCGGGGATCACGACGAAGTGAAAAGTCGAGCACGCCATAGCCACGCTCAACGGCATACACCCGGACCGCGCCGCGCTTGAGCAGACAATCGACGAAACCCCCGGCGTTGCTGCCGAGGTCGGCACATATGTACCTGTCTGGCTCAATCGAGAACACGGAGAGCGCATGAGCCAGCTTGTGCCCCGCGCGTGACACGAAATCGCCGGACGGACTCGTCATGATGCGGGCCTGCGGCGAAGGGAGCGACATCGGTACAACCATGGCCGCTAAGAACCGCGGCCATTCGACCCCTAGCACAAATCGCTGCTGGATTCTGATTGCTCGCGCAACCGGCTCCTGCATACGTATCGATTCGATCGAATTACTTCGCCGACTTCAGCGAGTTGACCCGGCGGGCCAGGCGGCTCTTGCGCCGTGCTGCCGTGTTGCGGTGAATGGTGCCCTTGGCGGCGGCCCGATCCAGCGTGACGATCGCCTCGTGCAGGGCCTTGTTGGCTCCCGTGGCATCCTTGTGCACGACGGCATCCGTGACCTTGCGGACCTTTGACTTGATGACCGACTTGCGGGCCTTGTTCCGCTCGGCGCGCCGCGCGCTCTGCCGCATTCGCTTCTGGGAGGATAAGGAACGAGCCAATGAACTACTCCTGTTGCAAAAACCTCAGTTGTCTTTGTAAATGACTTTTTGCGGCACAGGCCAATGGCCTGTCCCAAGATTCTCTGAACCGGCCACGGGCCGCTTCACACGTCATTTGCCGGCCGACAGGGCCTCAAGCCGCTGCCGGGCATCGCGGAAATTGTAATCGAGTTGGATTAATTGGCCATAGGTCTTCCTGGCGTCCGGAACCTGCCCGTCGGCCTCCAAAGCCCTTGCCAGCCAATAGTTAAGCTCTTTAGCGGTATCGTCAGTCTTGACCTCAAGCTGCTCGATGGCGTTCCGCAGGATGTCCACGGCCTGGGATGGCAGGTTTTTCTCAATAAATGCGCGCCCAATGTAGAGCCGGGCCTCGTTGCGGTGACGACCGTCGGCCTGGGCTTGCTGGAACAGCGGAATGGCGTCGTCCCACAGCTTGGCCCTGAAGTACCGCGATGCTAATTCAAACCGCACCCGCATGTCGGTCGGATACTGCTCCAGCCGCTCCTTATAGATCTCCATCTCGACGCGGGCCTGTTTCAGCAGGTATTTGGCTAATATCTTGTTCCACTCTTCGTTGTCCGGTTCGGCCTTACGCTTGGCCTGGATCTTCCGCACGTTCCGCTTCATCTGCCGCATGCGGATGTCGTCGGCCTTGAGCTTCATGGTGTAATTGCCATGGGCCGCGAACTCCTCTTCGAGGAGTGCGATCGCCTCATTCTCCGGCTCGTCCTCTTCGCGCTTGACGATCAGGTCGACGAGGTTAATCAGCTTGGCGGGAAGTTCGCGGTTGGCATCCCACTCTTTGCGGGCCTTGGCGACCATCTCGGCCACGCGGTCGACCGACTGCACCGAGCTGTCGCGATCGCGAATGTCGGCCTGCTTCGCACTGTCCTTGACCGACTCCATGAACGACTCGCCGGAGCCGAAGCGACCTTTGACAATCGTCTGTTTGCTGCTCGCGGTGCTGTAGGCCTTCTGGGCGTCGGCGGATTCGGGATAATTCTGGGCCCAAATCTGGGCGATGCGAAGTGCTGCTTGAAGAATGTCGACAGCGATCTGGTATTCGTTCAGCGCCATGGCCAGATCGGCGCCCATCTGCATGGACTGGTTTAATTCGTGATAGCGCTTTTCCGGCTGCTTCTTCTCGGCGGAGAGGGCTTCGCAGATGACCGGCGCGATCCACTGCACCACGCGATCCAGCTTGGCCTTGGCCGCACTGTTGAGAATGGCCTCCATGTGCCCGGAATTGCCCGGATCCTTGCCGAAGAGGAACAGCCCGTTGGCCAGGCTCTTAAGGTAGTCCTTGCCGCCGGTCGATTTCTTGCTGGCCTCCAGAAAGCCCGCGGGCTTGCCCCCGGCCAGCTTCCGGGCCGTAGCCACGACACGGAGCTTGCGCAAACCTTCCTCAATGGCGTCCGGCCAGATGGCCAGTCCGTTCACGTACAGCTCAACCGCATAGTCGTAATTCTTGGTGGCGGCGACAGTTTCGGCGTGCTTGAACCACTTGCGGGCCTTGGCCTTGTCCGCCTCGGACGTCTCGTGGCGTTGGGGCTTGGGTGCGCCGGACGGCGCCGCATTGGGGTCGCTCATGGTGCGTACGTTCAGTGATCGGAGGGTATCCCGCGCCGGCCGCACATGCGAGGCTCCCGGGAATTTCACCGCATCCGTATTGTACCGCATGGCTGGCGGGGCTTCCACCGGTCCACAGAATCGACCGGCGTCTGAGTTATCGAACCTAGGTCATTGGTAAACTACCAACTGCGGCGAAGTTGAGTTCGTCCGTCAGTTCTTGCGGATGCCTCCAGATTTTGGAGACGTCATGAAATCACGCTCCGCCTGACCACCAGTCCCCCTGTTTGCCGTAATCATCCCAATACGCCTTCCTTCCACGACGCGATTTCGTACGCGGCTTAGATGTGAAGGCTCGCCACATTCCAGCAACGGACTCACGTTGCTCTTTACCCAATCGTGATCGTTTGCGAGCATTTCTGGACGGCCGAACGTCTAAGACGAATGGACGGTTCGCCGAACTCCGAAGCCCCTGAAATCTCGACATCCATTTGTGCATTTCAGGTTCCGACTTAAACCTTGCGATTGTCTTTTGG